>JAAERO010000019.1 GCA_024230315.1 Hyphomicrobium sp. | reverse complement strand
TTTTGCTTCACCCGTTGGGTGCACCATTATGACCCCGCATCTATTCGCCTAAGATGCTGATGATAATATCTGAATCGGTAAGTTGGGCCTCTCTCTAACCGACTTATCTGGGCAATGCGGGTTAGAGTAAGATTCACGTTCTTGCCTGGAACCTTCTGGGCTTGGCGAGTGATTCCATCAAGAACGATCTTGCTCTAGAGCTCAGCGCCCATAGATGATGGGGCGTTTGCCAGGCCACGTGACACGATAGCCAAATTCGATGACCCGCTCCTGCTCGGGCTCCAGCTTCGACTCAAAAGCGATGACGCCACGCTTGTCGTCGACGTTGCGCTTTGTCGGCTTCGTCGGTCCGAGGAGGGTGACCTTGATCTCCTCGTTCATCGAGATGGGAACTTGATCGAGCACGACAAGCTCCACGGCGCGCTCATGCTGGTTCTTTACCGTGATGCGAAATTTACGACTGTCGGTGCGCGACGATGAGATGAGGCCGGTTTCACCACGGGTCTGCCCGACGATGGCGTGGCGCACGCGCACCTGGTCGTCGGCGCCGAAGCCAAGCTCATGCTCTTCGCCAGGCGCCAAGACGGAAAGCTTGCGGGTGCCAACAAAGGCGCCGCCCCGGAAGAGAGACACGGCGCCCGGCAACAATGATGCCCCCTTGGGAAGAATGAACTTTACGTAGAGATAGGCCTTGGGATCGACTTTCGGCACCGAGCGGACGGTAAGGGTCGGCTCGATGTTGTTTTCTTGCAGTTGCACGCGCTTGGCTTCGCCCGTCGCCGGAATTGTCAGCCGACCTGGAACGGCGAACACTGCTTGGAACGGGGCTGCCGCGACGGCTGCATTTGCCGCCACAACGTTGGGCATGGCCATGGGCCTCAAGGCATCGGCTTCGGCTTCCTCGCGTGCGACTTTCCCGAGGGCTCGTGTCATACGACCTGCGGGCGCCGGGGCGCTGCTGCCAAGCCCGGCTTCAGCTCGGGCTCGGGCTCGGGCTCGAAGTCGACGGTCACTGTATGCAGTTCAGGCGCGGCCGCTTGGGCGGTGGGGCGCGTGGTGGACAACCGCAGAGTGATATTGTCCCAGCTTTCTCCGGTGCTTTGCCTGATCTCGGCACGCCGCGTCAGGTCGAGACGGGGCGCAGCCGTCTTAGAGCCGGTTTCAAGACGCGCATCATATCGCGGCTGCCAGCTCGCATTGCGCACCTGATAGCGCACGGTCAATTCCACCTCGAGAGGTACCGCGGCGGTGACAAACACCTTGACCTCGGTCTGCTGGACCCGTGCTGGCGCAACCTCAGAAAGCTTCTTCTCCAACTCCTCGATCTTACGGTCAAGTTCGCGCTTGGTGACTTCGGCTTCGAGCGCGCTACTCTGCGCTTGCGTCATGCCCGTACCAATGAGGGCAAGGACTTGGGCCCAGTCCGTCTGCGGCACCGGCTGCATCGACTCCTTGCCTTCAAGCGGGCGGCCGGGCATTTGAGCAAGATTGCCGAGGAGCGTCTTTTGTGTTTGTGCTGCGTCTTGTTGGCCTTGCGCCAATCCACGCTCATCGCGCAGCTTCTCGATCTCGTCTTCCAGGCGCTTGCGTTCTGCATGCAGTAAGGACTGGTTGGCACGTGGAATGTAAAGGCGGCGCGCATCCACAGATTGGATGTCGAGCTTGGCCGTTGCCTTGCCGTCAACACGAATGGAGCCGGGAACAGCTTCAGCGGGCAGATCATTGAAGACGATGGTGTGCTCGCCCTCCTCCAACATGATCTGGGCACTGCGCACCACTTGAGCGCCCGACAAGTAAACCGTCACAGCATCGATACGTGAGGTTGCAGCAACCTCCGCAGCCGTCACTGACAACGTCAGAAGTACCGCCCAAAGGCCAACAATAGTAATTGCTATTCGCATTCTTTTCCCCAAATCGTTTTCCCCACGAGTGGGGACGTATCGCGTCTGAATTATGATGACGTGCCGGATGCACCGCACCCTCGCGCGCCGCCGTATCAAGCGGTTTTGTTTAGAAGCGTGACAGCATGCGTAAAGGCCCAGTCGAGCCAAGGCGTGAGCCTATCTAAATCAGATCGCTCTAAGGTCGATCCACACCAGATTCTAAGGCCGGGCGGGGCGGCACGGTATGCGCCAATGTCCTTGGCCACACCCTCCTCATTAAGAAGTGCGGCAATTTGTTTGCAAACCTGGTCCTCCCAAGCGGCGCCACGGGAGGTGACAGCGGGATGGTCTATGCGCAGGCATACCGATGTATTGGATCTCGTGGCGGGATCGACGGCCAGGTTGGCAATCCATGGACTATCTTCGATCCAGTCGAAGATTACCGCCGCATTCGCGTTGGCGCGGGCTTGTAGCGCGGCGAGGCCCCCTATCCCTTCGGCCCAGCGCAGCGCATCCAGATAATCCTCTACGCACAACATCGAAGGTGTGTTGATCGTCTCACCTTTGAAAAGCCCTTCGATCAACCGGTAGGCCTTGGTAAGGCGGAATACTTTTGGCACCGGCCATGGTGGCACATAGCTTTCCAGCCGCTCTACGGCCCGCGGGGACAGGATGATCATGCCGTGCGCAGCTTCGCCCCCGAAAACCTTCTGCCAGGAGAAGGTGGCGACATCGACCTTGGCCCAGTCGATGTCTTGCGCAAAGACGGCGGACGTTGCGTCGACAAACGTCAGGCCGTGCCGATCGTCACGAATCCATTCGCCGCTCGGTACACGTACGCCCGAGGTGGTACCATTCCAGGTGAAGACAACGTCGCGATCGAAGTCGACGGCGCTCAGATCGGGAAGGCACCCGTAGCCCGCTTCCAGCACCCGCGCATCTTCGATTCTGAGGTGCCGCACGATGTCGTGCACCCAGAGTTTTCCGAATGCGTCCCAGGAGAGAACGTCAACACCACGTGCGCCCAACATGGTCCACAACGCCATCTCGAATGCGCCGGTATCGGACCCCGGTACGATGGCAACACGATAGTCTGCCGGGAGCTCCATGATCCGGTGGGTCTTACCCAGGACGAGCTTCAGCCGCTGCTTACTTTCGCGCGCGCGGTGTGCTCGGCCGACAAGAGCCGAGTTGAGAACATCCGGCGTCCACCCGGGACGCTTGGCGCACGGCCCGCTAGAAAAATTCGGGTTGATGGGCCGTTGTTCAGGCTTAGGATTTGGCTTCATTTCTCGCCGTACAGATAGCCTGCGGCGTCAATTGCGCGGCAGGCTTCGGCGGTCTAGGCGTTCATGCGCGCTGCGTCAAATGACTTGCGGGCACCTCGAACAATGGCGCTTTTGGCTTTGTGGGTGCCGGCGGCGCGGCGTCAGGCGCGGTTGCGATGCTGGTCTGCCGCCTTCGCGGCGGCCTTTGCGTTGCCCTCAGGCCGTCTTGCAACGCCTTGGACGCAATTG
>JAAERO010000018.1 GCA_024230315.1 Hyphomicrobium sp. | reverse complement strand
TGGAGATGCGGTTCGCACACATGAAGCGCATCCACAAACTCGAGCGGCTTCGCCTGCGTGGTTTGAACGGCGTCAAAGATGAGGTGTTGCTCACCGCGTTGGCGCAGAACCTGCAAGCGGCTTGCCAAGTTCGCCTGGCCGACACCGACACCTCAGATGGTGGCCTAAGTCGCGGGGCCGAGAAGCCAACTGTAAAGCTCGATGGATCAAGGCCATTCAAATCAAATGGTAAGCCCTAAACGTATCAAGTAACGACTTTTACAACAGTATCGGGGGTAAAGCGGACATTGGAGGAGTCGGCCCCTGCATCCAGAAGGGGCTGACGTTGTCAGAGCGTGTTTTTGTAGATCTTGCCGTCTTTCATCACGAGCCTGAGAGTCTTCGCAGGCGCGGTGACGATATTGATGTTCTTCAGCGGGTTGCCGTCGTAGAGTAGGATGTCGGCGTAAGCACCTTTCTGTATGACGCCAAGCGGCCCGGCCTTGTATGGGTTGCGGGAATTGCTCATAGCAAGCAGTTCGGCTGAATTGGATGTCGCTTGTTTCAGCATTTCCGCCGGTGTGAAGTGCTTTTCGCGTGCCTTGAACTCCAACAATTGGCCGTCGAACATAGCCTTACCGCCAGCGGCATCGGTCCCGAACGCGATCTTCAACCCGTGCTTCTTGGCCCAGCCCATGACGTTGTCGTAGCCGGTTAGGATTGTGCGTGCCTTGCGCCTGTTTTCGTCCGTAAACCACGAGATTTCCAGAAGCCCAGGTGGATTGGAAAGAGAACCCAGCCACATGCCGGCGTCGGCCATCATCTTTACGGTCTCTTCGTTAACCAGATGACAGTGAACGCAGTCTAAGACCCCGGCTTTGATCGCCCTTCTAACCGATATATCGTTGTAGGCATGGATCGCCACGTAGGTGTCATAGTCTTTGGCGGCCTCAACTGCGGCGCGAAACTCCGCCTCTGAATAGCCAACGCTTTCGAGCGGATCATAGAGCGACGCTACGCCTCCACCTGCCATGACCTTGATCTGTGTGGCTCCGAAGCGCAGCGCTTCGCGCGTGGCGCGCCTTACTTCCGCCGGACCATCAGCAATAAAGGCCCAACCAAGCATGGCGAGCCAGGCGTCGGTGACTCCGGAGCCCTGCATGTTGGGGTGATATTCGTTGTAATTTCGGAAATCCATATGTCCCGATGTGGCAGTGATAGCGCCCTGCGACGAATAGATCCGTGGCCCAATGACTAGTCCCTGGTCGATTGCCTTTCCAAGAGACACAGACGGACCGCCAACGTCGCGTATCGTGGTAAACCCCTTCAGAAGCATCCTCTCAGCCTCGTAGCTTGACTGATAAGCATTCATGTAGGGGTCGATTTTGCTTTTATAGTCGGTAGGACCCCCATGCGTGATCATGATGTGCTGATGAGTGTCGATAAGTCCCGGCATCAGCGTGCGGCCGCCACCATCGATCACAGTTGCATTGGGACCGGCGTCAATGTCACCCTTGGCGACTTTCTTGATGAGGTTGCCTTCAACGAGAACGCTCATACCTTCAGCGAGCATGTCGTTCTTGCCGTCGAAGACGTTCACGTTGGTGAAGAGGACTTGAGGCTTAGATTTCTCATCTTGCGCTGCGGCCGAGCCTGCAAACGCGATGCCGGCGATCAGGCCTACCACCAGCAAACTCTTCTTGATGAACATCGGTTTCAACGCTCCGGTACGAACTTCGACCAAGTTGCTCGATCAGCAGGAAGCAAACAAGCCGTGACGCATTGGTATCAGAGGTCCCGGCAAATGGGGCCTTAGCGTTCTGTCATCCTTTAGGCCCATGCGCGTTCCAGCCAATCCGGCCATAGCGTGCATGCCCACTCTTGGTGGATAGGCGACGGGGGCGATGAGCGGCATTCAATGTCTGCTTCTGACCCAGGCTGTGTGAGAACGCGCTTGGTCTAGTCGTTGGATCGCGTAATCACGCATCGCGGCCGCGATTTG
>JAAERO010000017.1 GCA_024230315.1 Hyphomicrobium sp. | reverse complement strand
GCCGGGACGCATCGGATTTTGCTTCACCCGTTGGGTGCACCATTATGACCCCGCATCTATTCGCCTAAGATGCTGATGATAATATCTGAATCGGTAAGTTGGGCCTCTCTCTAACCGACTTATCTGGGCAATGCGGGTCAAGACCTTTTCGACTCCCATACCGGTCTCCCCCTGCCACAAGTGCCCGCGCGCAAGATCAGCGAAAACGTATCCTGCCCGACACCGAACAGCTGATCAATGATGCGACAAGCCTGGACCGCCGTGACTGCGGACACGTTGGTGGTCCAGTTTGGGAGTTGGAGTCTGGCATGAGTATAGACCGGCGGTTAGCGTGCCTTCCCTATAGCGTATGGCTGGTCGCGTTGCAGATGGCAAGAGAGTGAGTGATGCGGGAGGGCGATAGCCACCAGCAATCGAACGCCCCCCTATAACAAAGGAAGCGAGCCCTATGAGCTTGTATTTTGAAGAACTCGATTACCGGCCGACGCCGATCGGCGCGCTGAGCTTGCGCCGTCGCCGGGAAATGTCGCTGGGGATTGATGTTTTCGAGATCAAGCTTGGCGACGAATTTCTGATGTCGAGCCTGTTTACCGCGTCGGAGATCGCGCTGGCGCGGCTGGGGCTGGCGGAACTATCTGGAAACGGCCTCGATGTCGTCATCGGCGGCCTTGGACTTGGCTATACCGCACAAGCAGTGCTGGACTACGAGACGGTAAAGTCTCTCATCGTCATCGAGGCGCTCTATGCTGTTATCGATTGGCATGAGACGGGACTGCTGCCGCTCGGGCCCGCGCTCACCAAAGATCCCCGCTGCCAGTTTGTACTGGGCGATTTTTTTGAGTTGGCCGCTACTAAGGAAGGGTTCGATCCCAATGGGCCCTCTAGACGGTTCGATGCCATTCTCGTCGACATTGACCATTCGCCCGATTTCCTGCTCGACCCACGCAACGCGGCCTTCTATCAGCCCGAAGGGTTGAACAAGCTCACCGCACATCTGCATCCGGGTGGAGTCTTTGGACTGTGGTCCAACGAGCGTCCCGACGACGCGTTCACCGGGCGGCTGGCCGAGGTCTTCGCCGACGCGCGCGCCGAGCGCGTGACGTTTCATAACCCGCTTCAGAACCGGGAGTTCACACAGACTGTGTATCTAGCGCGGACACAGACAGCTCCGCGAAGCGATGAAGGTTTCTGAGTTAGACCACTGTGCTCATTGGGCGTCATCCGCACTGGCTCACCCTATGCTAGAGCCCGTACCTTTGCTCATGTCCTGTCCGTTGGCACCCACAACATGAAGATCGTGCCCGAAATGGCCGCCAGGGTAACCAGTAAAAAAAGAAGGGGATGCGTTGCCCCAATGGTCAGGCCCGTGAAGACAACCGACGCCCACGCCATCGCCATGGCAAAATATTTCACCTCAGGGCGGATGGCCCGTTTCTGTTCGAACCGGCGCACCTCGACAAGTGCAGCATGAAGCAAGGGGACACGCTGTATCCACGCATACAGTCGGTCGCTCGAACGCGCAAAAGCCCATAATGCGACGAGCAAGAACGGCGTCGTTGGCAAACCCGGCAATATCGCGCCGGCCATAGCCAACGCCGTTGCAACAGAGCCAATGAGCACAAACGCCAGCCTTGTCATTTTGCGTGAGCTCTGCCCAAAGTTTGATCCTTAAGTTCCCGCTCGCCTGTATACGCCGGGCAAAACCTCACGTCGCTGACGTGCGCTTCACGATGGCGTGCTCTAGATATGTTCCCTCTGTGCCGGAGGAATGAGTGGTGCGTTTTTGATGCTCCTCGATCATACGGCGGATCCGCTCTTCACTTTCGCGATGCGATTTCCGGCGTAGACGGCGTCCATACGCTACGATTGCAATGCCGGCGACGAAGACCACTACGGTGTCTATCGACGTCATCTTTTGCCAAATGTTGCCACTCTTGAAAAGTGGGCCGATGAGTCCAAAGAATGTGATCGCTACACCGAAGCCAATCTCAATGCATCCATCTTCCGATAACATCGCACGTCGTCCTCAAGCCCCTGCGCCCTCCTAGTGATCCGTTTATGTCCGCATCAAAGTGGCGCCTTCTTATATAACCACGACACCGTTGGAATGCGCCATTGGTGTCGTGGACGCGTTCCGTTCATCAGCGTGGTTATCGACTGCGAGCAAACACTCCAACATGTAGTGAGCATGTCTCGCGGGATCAGAAGACGTACTGCGGAAGAATGTCTTCGGGCGTCGTGGGCTCTATGCCGAGGTCCTCAAATGATAATGCGGATTTGGCCACCACATTATCGCGCTCCATCAGCACCACCTGCGCGCGCGTGATGGGCGGGGCGAGAAGGATCGCGCCAATCCCAGCGAGCGCCTTCCAAATCTCAAACGGCAGCGGCAGCAAAAACCGCCGGCGTTTCATGTGGCTCAAAAGAAGATCGATGAGGGCGCGGTACGTGTAGGTGCGCGGGCCGCCAAGTTCGTACGTCTGTCTCTGCGACACAGAATTCTGCAAGGCTTTGAGCGCGGCGTTGGCAACGTCGCCGACGTAGACAGGCTGGAGCTTCGTGAGGCCGTGACCGAACAGCGGCAACATGGGTGAGTCCCTGGCTATGGCCGCCAACGTGTTCAGAAACCTATCGCGCGGCCCGAAGATCACACTGGGGCGGAGGATCGTGGCGTGGGGAAAAACATCGCCGAGGAGCAGTTCACCTTTCGTCCGCGAATGCACATACGCCGACTTTGACCGCAGGTCCACGCCAATGCCGGAGATATGAACGAGGCGTTTGATGCCCAATACCGCGGCTTGTGATCCACCCCCAGTGAAGTGGTCCGACTCGAAGTATGGGTTTTAGCCCTGAGGAGGACTGATTATGCCAAAGAAGCACCACAAGCCTGAACTGACATTCCCCAAGTAGTCCGTCATTTTCGTTCAGTGCGCCCAATTTTGCCTCGGCCAACACGTCACGTTGAGCCGAACTTCGCTTATTGGTGGAGATCTGGCCAATGGCGGTGGCTCTTTGATCGTTTCGTTGC
>JAAERO010000016.1 GCA_024230315.1 Hyphomicrobium sp. | reverse complement strand
GCGTCCAAGGCGTTGCAAGACGGCCTGAGGGCAACGCAAAGGCCGCCGCCAAGGCGGCAGACCAGCATCGCAACCGCGCCTGACGCCGCGCCGCCGGCACCCACAAAGCCAAAAGCGCCATTGTTCGAGGTGCCCTTAAGTTTGATCGCCGGGGTCCTGAGCATTGAGGTAACACCACAAGGCCTCACTAGAGGCCGAGCAAGGTGCTTTCAGTTGATGGTCGGATTACGGAAAGGGAAAACCAGTCAGCAGACGCCGACTGTCGGGTTCGTGGCAAACCCCAGAAAAGGGAATGTAATGCCTGACAGCGTGCAGGAAGCAGTTCGCCTGCACCTTGATCATGGCAGGGCTTGCCTCAACGACGACAAGTATGACGACGCCATCGCGTGCTGTGACAAGGCCATCGCACGCGACCCCGATGAGGCCACAGCCTACTCCTTGCGGGGCAGCGCCTACCTACATAAGGGCGAATTCGACCGCGCTATTTTCGACTGCAGCGGGGCCATCGTGCTCCGTCCCGATGATGTCGTTGCCTATGCTGCGCGGGGGTGCGCCTACCTTGAAAAGGGTGATATTGACCGCGCCATCGATGACTTCGATATGGCCATCGAGCTCAACCCCAAATGGACGAAGACATACGCCTTGCTGCGGGGCTGCGCCTACAATGGAAGGGGCCAGTTTAACCGCGCCATCGCGGACTTCCGGAAAGTGCTTGAGATCGACCCGTCCGATCAAGATGCGAAAGACAACCTCAGGCGCATGGGCGTGATGCCCTGATGGCCTCCCCCTCTTAGCGCTATACGATGTCACGGCGACAGCGATTGGAATTCGGCTTCTTGTCGTTTGTAGTCGCGTTGAAGGTCAGTGATGTAATCGCGAACGATGGGAGCGGCATCGCGTTTGCGGGCCAACTGCATGTGAAATACAAGCTGGCTGCCGGTGCGGAACATCATTTCGGCGCTAATCAAGTAGAACTCCCACATGCGCGCGAAACGAGCGTCGTACATCGCTTCGACCTTGTCACGATTGGCCTCGAAGCGTTGCCCCCAATGGGCAAGGGTTTTCGCGTAATGAAGCCGCAAGAACTCGAGATCGGTGACCCAAAGGCTGTTTTGTTCGACGACTTCGAATACTTCCGATAGCGCGGGAGAATAGGCGCCGGGGAAGATGTACTTACGCAGCCAAGGGCTGGCGGTTCCAGGCGGGCTCATATGGCCAATGGAATGGATAAGCGCCAGTCCATCATCATCCATGAGTTCATTGATCTTACCAAAAAACTCGCCGTAGTGATGAACACCCACGTGCTCGAACATGCCGACGGACACGATGCGATCGAAGCGGTCTTCCACCTTACGGTAGTCTTTGAGTTCAAAACGAACGCGGTTGTCCAATACGGATTTGCGCGCGCGGGCATTGGCCAGTTCAAATTGCTCCTTGGAGAGCGTGACGCCGACAACCTCGACGTCCGCCAGACGCGCGAGATAAAGCGCGAGGTCTCCCCAACCACAGCCAATGTCTAGAATTTTCAGACCCGGCGAGAGATTAAGCTTGGCTGCCAAAAGCCGCAGCTTGTTGCGTTGCGCCTGCTCGAGCGTCTCGTCGTCATTTGTGAAATAGGCGCAGGAATACTGCAATCCCTCATCGAGAAAGAGCTTATAGAAGTCATTGCCCAGATCGTAATGATGCGCCACGTTCTGCTGTGCTTTACCGATTGGGTTCGCCTGCTGCCATTTCTTGAACATGCGCGATACCCGGCGCAAAACCTTTTGCAGAGGGTAAGAGGCGAGCGACAGGCGGTTGAGCGAAAACAGTGTCAGGAAATCGCGAAGTGTCGAGTCCTCGAAGCTCATGCGCCCATCCATGTAGGCTTCGCCGGCGTTCAGTTCGGGGTTAAAAACGAGCTTGTAGTAGAGCGACCGGTCGCTCAAGCGCATGGTGACGTTGGGTCCGGGCTGCCCGGAAAACACATGAACCTTGCCGTCGGCATCAATGATCGTGAGGGTGCCCACGCGAACGAAGGACTTCATCATATTCGAAAGGGGGAACATCTATTCGTTTGCCTCGTCTAATCCTGCATTCCCATCACGACCGTCGGATCTGAGCGCCCGGATAACTGCTGGAGCTCTCGGCGCCAAGATCGTCGCGCATGCTCAATATATTACTCAACAGATGACGGAGATCTCGGTGCGACCAATATCTGCTTTGTATCAAAAGCAGATATGGCATCTTCTGACTTGGTTGTCCTCCCCTCCCCCACACGATGCGCCCGCGCATCCCGCCCCGCGGCAGCATGCTTACGACAGTCTCAAGTTGCGGGGTAGTCGACGCACAGAAAGAAACGAAGCGGCCTCTAATCGCTGGAGTCATCGGCATTGAGCCAGTCAGCATCATCTTTCGAATCGAACGCGTTTTGGTTTCCCTCACATGTGACAATCGATGAGTCGCACCGAGCGTAACTGATCGTCTTCGCAGTGACCTTCTCGTCTCGAGAGTCATCAAATTCAGATTGAAGCACAACGATCTTGAGAGCGTCGGGTACGATGCGCGCGCTTGCGCCGTCTGAGTGGAGCCATCCTTTTCGACCGAAGGGAAATTTTCTGCTGTACACATTGAATTTAACTTTGTAAGCGCCACCACCTTGGGCTTCAGGGATCTTGACGATGTATTTTTGCGGCGTTCGCACGTTCACTAGGACTTGGTCTCCACTGTAATCCTGTGCAATTCGCACGTTGGCCCAACCCGATGAACTGTCGGATTTTACTATACCGGCTAGACCAGCAAAGCTGGTGGTCAGTGACTTGATAAAGAATTGACTTCCTTCGATGTCGCCGCAGCCGTAATTCCATTGCTTCAGCTCAAGTTGCGGGTTCGTAGGCACCTTAGGAGCAGCGCCTACGACCGTCACGCCGGTGCTGGCTTGGGTATCTCTACAAACTCTCAGCACGAGTTCGCCCTGCGTAACATAGGGCCCGACCGAGAAGTTCTCGTACTCGGTACCTAATTATATCAACGGGATCGAACCGTGGTTTCCAGGCGTTCGAACTATGCCATCGTCCCACTCGGCGGCCTGGATAGCGCCCGGAATTCCGTTCAAGAGCACTGCAGCAACAGCAGATATCGATAAGCGTCTGGCGTACATTACAATCTCACACTATTGCAGCTCGGCTGCACTTTGTTCATTCTCAATCGGCCATCTCATGGTTGCATCGTCTAGTCTTAGCCGACATTCCCCAAGTAGTCCGTCATTTTCGTTCAGTGCGCCCAATTTTGCCTCGGCCAACACGTCACGTTGAGCCGAACTTCGCTTATTGGTCGAGGTTTAGCCAATGGCGATGGCTCCTTGATCGTTTCGTTGC
>JAAERO010000015.1 GCA_024230315.1 Hyphomicrobium sp. | reverse complement strand
GCAACGAAACGATCAAGGAGCCATCGCCATTGGCTAAACCTCGACCAATAAGCGAAGTTCGGCTCAACGTGACGTGTTGGCCGAGGCAAAATTGGGCGCACTGAACGAAAATGACGGACTACTTGGGGAATGTCGGCTAAGTGCATGTTTGCGAGTACCGCACCGGCCAATGGCGCGGCCACAGCAAGTACCGCAAACGAGTACAGCCAATGCCAGTGCATCCAGCCACCGACAACGCACAGAGCAACCACACACGCGCACAGCAATAATAGCGTAAACATAATACCACTCCCTACTCGATTTGACGGTCCGTTTCTGCCACAGCCTCAGTAAGCGCCGTCACATCAATGCCTATATGGACCTTTTGGTTTACCGGGATACTCCGCTCCGTCTGAAGGTACAGCGATGAGCACAGAAATCCCCGACAGCCGCCAGGCAGCAGCCGACGGGTCATTCGAAATCTACCTTGCCTGGTCGAACCAAGTTCTCAAAGTGGGTGCCGACCAAACCGCGCTGGAGGTGCTCCTGCAGGCTGGCGTTCCGATCGAACCAGGCTGCCAAACAGGCGGTTGCGGTGATTGCGCGACCGCCTATGTCGAGGGCGACGTCATACATAAGGACCTCTGTTTGAACGGCGAAGATCGGGAGCGGTTTTTCTGTCCCTGCGTTTCCCGCGCGATAACGCGAATCGTGCTTGCATTCTGAGTACCCAAAAGCATTCTGACGGGAAACCAAAACGCACTTCGTGGTTCAGCGTTTTTAGCATTCGGCGGGTCTTACTTTGCGACCGTGCACGTTTATGCACGGCATTTCCGCTAAGCGCCAGAACCCGACATTCGACGAGGATAAACTCTGCAAGGTCCGATCAACGTACGACTTCCTGAAGCGCCTCAAGCGTGCAATTTCCGCGGCCCCGTCAGAACGGGCCAGTAGACCACCACAAAGCCCCCAAATGCCATCACCCAAGCCGCGGCGGAAGTCTATAGCATTGGCGTGCGCGCGATCTCGAATGCCGCAACGATCCGAACGATCGCCGCTGTCAGCACCGCCGCATAGATCAGCGCGATGGGCCACGTTGCCGCCGGCGCGCGCCCGGTGAGTCCCAGGCTTGCCCGCGTCATCACACCGAGCGCCATCAGGCCAACGGACCCCACCATCCAGGGATGAGGCGCTTCCCGGTTGGGGCCTGCAGTCAGCAAAGTGTCATGGCGTCATGACGCGGGAATGACGTCAAGTGGAGACGGACGTCCGGGTAGATCGAATGCCGATCACAGCCCATTGGTACGCAGCGGGGCCCCGTGCTATGGCCTGCAACCACACAAGCCAGGCCACACACGGACGTCCGCGATGAAAAAATCCCGCACCGAAACCGACACCTTCGGCCCAATCGAAGTGCCGGCCGATAAGTACTGGGGCGCACAGGCCCAGCGCTCGATCGCCAACTTCAAGATTGGCTGGGAGAAGCAGCCGCTGCCCATCGTGCGCGCGCTCGGTATCATCAAGCGCGCTTGCACCGAGACGAACATGTCGCTGGGCAAACTCGACAAGAAAATTGGCGACGCGATTGTGGCCGCAGCCCAAGAGGTGACCGAAGGCAAACACAACGATCATTTTCCGTTGGTCGTTTGGCAGACGGGCTCAGGCACGCAGTCAAACATGAACGCCAACGAAGTGATCGCGAACCGAGCGATCGAATTGCTGGGCGGCGAGATTGGCTCCAAGGAGCCGGTGCATCCCAACGATCACGTCAATATGAGCCAGTCTTCTAACGACACTTACCCCACGGCCATGCACGTTGCGTGCGCCGAAGAGGTGCAAAACCGTTTACTGCCCGCTCTGCGCCATCTCCATGCGGCATTGAACGCCAAGACGGAGGCCTGGCCCCATATCATCAAGATCGGCCGCACCCACACACAAGATGCAACGCCGCTGACGCTGGCTCAGGAATTCTCCGGCTACGCCCATCAGATCGAAAAGGGTATCAGGCGCATTGAATCGACGCTGCCCGACCTCATGGAACTGGCGCAAGGCGGCACCGCCGTGGGGACCGGTCTCAATGCACCGGAAGGTTTTGCCGAGCAGGTTGCGGAACGAATCGCCGCGATCACCGGCATGCCGTTTACGACGGCACCCAACAAGTTCGAAGCACTCGCCGCGAGCGACGCGATGGTGATGACCCACGGCGCGATTAACGCCGTTGCCACATCGCTGTTTAAGATCGCAAACGATATCCGCTTACTTGGCTCAGGACCCCGCTCCGGCCTCGGCGAACTCTCTCTGCCGGAAAACGAGCCGGGCTCATCGATCATGCCGGGCAAAGTCAACCCGACCCAGTGCGAGGCGGTAACGATGGTGTGCGTGCACATCTTCGGCAACCACACAGCCGTGACAGTCGCGGGCAGCCAAGGCCATTTCGAACTCAATGTGTTTAGACCGGTTATGGCCTACAATTTCCTACAATCTGTGCGGCTGTTGGCCGACGTCTCGCGCTCCTTTACGGACAACTGCGTCAGTGGCATCCAACCACGCGAAGACATGATCAAGGAGGGGCTGGAGCACTCGCTCATGCTGGTGACGGCGCTGGCGCCCAAGATCGGCTACGATAACGCGGCCAAAATCGCCAAGACGGCCCACAAGAAGGGCACGACGTTGCGCGAGGAGGCTGTCGGCGGCGGCTACGTGAGCGAGGCCGAATTCAACGAGATCGTCGACGCGAAAAAGATGCTCGGGCCCAAGTAGTATGCGATGATGAGATTTCGTGATGGCACGCCCGGTGAAACGCTCATTCACGATCAAGGGACACCGAACGTCGATTTCGGTTGAGGCACCGTTTTGGGAAGCGTTACGCCAGGCTGCTGCCGCTGAGCGCATGACGCTTGCCGCTCTCGTGGCAACAATTGACGCGGAGCGCGGCGAGGCAGGCCTTTCGAGTGCGGTGCGGGTTTGGGTGCTGGACTATTTCCGCAAGCAGGCGGCCGGATCACCCAACGGCGCGCGACAGCCTGGCGGCTTGCCGCAGTAAGCGACAGGCTAACAAATTAGTTGGTGCCTTGAAGCGAACGCATGATTTGTTCTCCTGGCGGCAAGGCCCGGCGTACCGCACGCCGACGCCAATAGGTCGGCGCTGAAGGCTCAACTGTTTCGCCCGCCGCATAGGGTGACGCTTCGCCCGTGGCAGGGGAGGCGGCCTGGACGCCCTCGCCATCGATCGGTGGAATGTTCAATAATTGGGGATCGACCGCCCCTGTCCCCGGCGTTGCATTGTTAAAACCCGGAGTAACGAGCGACTGCTCCGGCGGAACGACTGTCCATGTTGGTGGAATGGCCGGATCGGGCTCAGGTACCGCTTCAGCGGCAGCTGCGGCAGCGCGTTCGGCTTCAAATGCCATTCGACGCTCATCTGCCTCTTGTGCTCTTTGTGCATCGCGCTCGTGCAACCGCTCGAGTTGCTCTGCGTCGAGTTCCATCTTGCGGATCGCCAGCTCGCGCTCCAGCTGCCCAGATGTGATGCGTGGCTTGAGGGACCATGCATCCTTGAGTGGCCCCACATAAACAATGTTAATGCCGGGAAGTGCACCCTTTCGAGGCAAATCGGGCCGTGCAACGTCGGGCGCTCTCGGCTCCACCTGCCACGAGCTGTCCACGACGAGCGAAGCGAGATCGACCGTTGTTATGACCGTGGTAAGCCCAGCTTCAGTTTGCAGCGTAACCGGCGCGAACTTGGCAGCCCCATCGGCAATATCTATGGCAATCGTGCGCGGCCCAACCTTGACGTTGCTGGCGGCAAGTTGCGCCAGAAATGTCTTGTTAAGCTCCTCTCCGCTTCCGCCAGCATTTCCGTTCAGCACAGCCTCTGCCGTGGCAATCACGGCTAACGGTGTGGGCGCGCGCATACTCACGTTCGGCAGCGTAATGTCGCCGTTACCGGTCGCCACCGTCATCAGCGCGCGCGGGCTTGAGGCACGTCCTGAAAATGCCAGCGACAAAGAAGTCGCGGCATTTTTGGCATTCTTGCCCGCACGCAAAGCGCCTCCCACAAGATCCGCACCCGTCAGCTTGATGTCGCCGACAACACTGGCGCCGCCAGCCGCCCGTTCCACTGCGAGCATAGCAAATACTTTTCCACCCAAGGCGCTACCCTCAAGCTTGGTGACGTCAACCTTCCCAGGAGAAACCGTCACTTCAAGCCGAGCCTTCTTAATCGCCATGCCTTGTTCGAGACTCAGCGTACCAAAGTTAATAGCAAGCTTTCCCTCGATTCCGTTGAAGGCCGAGAAGTCGAAGGGCCGCTCAGGCCAAATGCTTCTGCCACCCGCGGCCGGCTCGCCTTCCACTTGCTCGATCGGCACCGTTTCGACCACGGTCGTTGCGCCGCGATCAACGACCGCGGTGAGAAGACCAGGAATCGAAGCCCGATCCACGTCCAGCTCGGAGGTTACGATCGTTGAGCCGTCTTCGGGATAAGCCAGCGCGATGCTGCCGCTCACCTTGCTGCCGCCGATTGTCAGCTCGTGCGACTTGAACTCAATGGCATGTTCGCTGGAAACGACCGCAAGTTTTCCAACAATCGTCGTGCTCCGTAGACCGCGACCGTCACCCAGATCGGCGAGCGCCAGGACGCTGCTCAGATCACGCGATGACAAGTGCACCTCGCCGTCGAGCTTGGTTGAACTCTCCGCCGGAAGCGCGATTTTTCCTTCGTAGGCGAGTGCGAGACCGGGAGCTCTGACCGTCGCCATGGCACGCAGACCGTCAATCGGCATGCCGACGGCCTTGAAGAAGATCTCACCAGCGCGTGCTTGTGCAAGTGAATTTATCTCGCGCACGCTCAAGCTGGCGAGCAGCCGGGCAACGTGTGGACTGTCGATAGATCCCGAGAAATCGACACCTTGATTGCGCCAGTCGCGCAAGCCGCCGTCGAGGCGTGCAGTTGCGACGACCCGCCCGCCCTGCGCGGTACCATCGAGGAAAATGTCGGCAGTACCGTCATTGCGATCCCCCAGACTGATCGTACCGGCAATTCGTAGCGGAGCCAGATCGGCGAGACGCATGGCCACGTTGTTGCGGTCTTCGGACAGGTCCAGCAGACGGATGAAAGCGGAGGCAGCTGATGACGGCGCAGGTGCCGCAACGACCCATCTCAGCACCCCGTGCGGCTTTCCCGCTACATCTGCGACATCGCCTTCCAGCTCGAATGCCAAGCCGTCGTCGGTCACGAACTTCACGGCGGACATTAACAAGCGGCCTTGATCGATCGTGACGTCTATGTCGACGTCGCCCAAAGGCTGACCGCCCGTCAGGAGCTTGCCTGCCTTTACGCGCAGCGTCATGTCGATATCGGAGTTGGCAAGCCAGCGCGGCCCGCGGGCATCTTCCGTATCACCTTTCGCTGCATCGTCGGCTGCAGACGCGAAAAGCATGCCCTTCAGGTAGCCCACAGCTCCCGGCCAAATCTGGGTTGCATCGATTTCGTGTCCTTCAAGTACGACGGCGAGGCGCGTGCGCTCGCCGGTGCTGTAGCGGACCCCGCCACTGAGTGGCGTCCCACCGATCTCGGCGCCGACATCTGTCAGTTCGATGGTCGATTTGCCCAAACCGAGCCGGCCTTGCACCGAGAACGACCCCTCGTTGCGCACTGCTTCGGCGACCGCTGGATCGTTGCTCGCCCAGTTGAGGAAGCGCGCCAGGCTGGTACCACGTAAGGCGAGCTCACCTTGGAATCCGCGGGCCTTTTCCACGTCGGCCACGGTGCCGTCAAGGGCGAGCCTGGCGCCGCCCGGCAGGCTGGCGCGCAAATCCTTCACGAACAGCATGCCCTTCGAGCGAGCCACCTCTAGTCTAATCGCACTGACGGCCTCACCGCCGAGGTTCGCCTGGTCGAGATCGAACCGCAGCTTGCTATCCGCTTCTGCAGGCAGAGCTTGCAAGAGCGCCGAGAGGAAATCACGCGCGGTATCGAAGGGGCTTTGCGAAGCGCTCGATACGGCAATCCTGTCGAGATCGAGCCAGCGTGAGGAGAGGTTTAGATCGATGCTGAGCGCATCGGCCCACGTCGCTTGCGCGCCACCTACGATAAGCTGCGGCTGCCCGACACTTTCGAATGAGATGCTAATGTCGTCGAGTTCCAGTCTCTTGGCATCGCCGACGATGTTGGCTTTGAAATCGACGAGCGGCGCCTCAGCCTGCCGTAGGGGCATCACACCGTCTTCTGCCTGTGCTTTGGGCATCTGTGCCGGGTCGAGCTGGAGCTTAGCCGTAACCTCTCCTTCTAGGCGTGGTTGGCCTTTGAGATCGGAGAAACGGCCATCGACGGAATAGGTGCTGCCCCGCTTGGCGCTGTCGCGCACCGACGCCTTGAAGCGAATGCCGCCTTCGGAATCCAGGCCGCCAGTGACGACACGGACCTCGCGCTCCTTCCCCTTCCACTCCATATCGCCTTTGAACGAGAAGGGCCCATTCAAGGAGTCGGCTTTGAACTCGCCGTTCAAACCGTCCACCCGGGCAATGCCAATACCCTTGGTTCCATGGAAGACCACCATGCCGTCAACGATCTTGACCGATTGGAGGGCTACATCGGCTGGCACGAAAGGCAGTGCACCTGGCGCGATGCTCAACTGGCGCCAGTTGCCGGTTCCTTGGGCATCAACGGCGAGACGTACCACCGGGCGCTTGAGTTCAACCTCATTGGCTTCCAGCACGCCTTTCAGTAGCGGCGGCACCGAAAGTCGCATCGTGAAGCTGTCGGCGCTGAAGAAGGGCTTGCCTAGATTGCCCGTGATATCGGCAATACGTAGCTTGTCGAAGCGCACGTAAGGCGCCGGTAGCAACAGCACGTTGACATTGCCACCGACGCGCACCTGACGGCCCAGAATACGCGTCGCCTCCTCCTCGAAAACGCCGCGATATCCGTTCCAGTCAATGAAATGGGGAACCGCGAACAGCGCGGCGAGCGCAAGCACGATAAAGCTACCGATGTAAAGGAGACCGTTGCTCATCTACCCCATCAGGGAGCGCGTCAATGCGCACTCTCTCTCTTCTCAAAAATTAGCGAACCCGAACGCGCGGCGTAGCCCCTTAATTGGGAATGCCCTGCACGGTTGTCCATCTGATGACGTCCAGCCAGGGCTCATACACTTGCCGCCTGTCTCCGCCACCAGCACTCTAACTTATTCGCCGGCCCGTGTCCGGGCCTCTATCCACGCAAATTCCTCGGCGTTCCGCGCCGTGAGCATGGCCGTATCATGGCGGCCGGCCCGCGCGCGCACCGTTACAAGCGGCAAACCCCGTTAGTTCGCCCCATATCTCATGTGGGCGACGATCCGAAGGCCGTTGCCGCGAGTCGGCGGGTGCTATAGTTGCGAGTAATGGTGCAAGGTGGGAAACATATAGCGAACGAAATCCCGCTGGAAGCGGGGGACGATCCGCCCTTTGATTTGCCCGAAGCGCCGCCGCGCGAAGCCGAACCCTCCGTCTCTGCACGGGCCCTGCAACGCACGACGGCGCCCACCTACATGGACGGGCTTAACCCGGAGCAGATGCAAGCCGTCGAAGCGCTCGACGGGCCTGTGCTTGTGCTAGCCGGTGCGGGCACCGGCAAGACGCGCGTGCTGACAACCCGCATCGCGCACATTTTGGCGAGTGGCCGTGCCTACCCAAGCCAAGTGCTCTCCGTCACCTTCACCAACAAGGCCGCGCGCGAAATGAAGGAGCGCATTGGCGATCTCGTCGGCGGCACCGTGGAAGGCATGCCGTGGCTCGGCACGTTTCACTCGATTGGTGTCAAGATCCTGCGCCGCAATGCCGAACTTGTTGGCTTGTCTTCCGGCTTCACCATCCTCGATACCGACGACCAGATCCGCCTGATAAAGCAGGTGATCGAAGCCGAAGGTCTCGACAAGGATCGCTGGCCGGCACGCCAACTTGCCGCTCTCATCGACGGCTGGAAAAACCGGGGTCTCACCCCCGACAAGGTGCCGGCGGGTGAGGCCTACGGTTTCGCGACCGGCAAGGGCGCGCATCTCTATGCTGCCTATCAGCGTCGCCTGAAGGAGCTTAATGCTTGCGACTTCGGCGATCTACTTCTGGAGAGCCTACGCCTGCTCCTGGAAAACCCCGACGTATTGGCCGACTACCAGCGCCGCTTCCACTACATACTGGTTGACGAGTATCAGGACACGAATGTCGTGCAGTACCTGTGGCTGCGGCTCTTGGCGCAGGGCTCTCCAAATCTGTGTTGCGTCGGAGACGATGACCAATCGATCTACGGCTGGCGCGGCGCGGAGATTGACAACATCTTGCGCTTCGAAAAAGACTTCCCCGGCGCCAAAGTGATCCGGCTTGAGCGCAACTACCGCTCAACGGGGCACATCCTTGCGGCTGCCGCAGGTCTTATTGCAGAGAACAAGGGTCGGCTCGGCAAGACGCTTTTCACCGACGATCAGCCCGGCGCCAAGGTTTCGGTCACGGCCGTATGGGATGATGAGGAGGAAGCGCGCGGCATTGGCGGAGACATCGAGAAAATGCAGCAGGCGCGCCAATCGCTCGACGAGATCGCCATCCTGGTGCGTGCGTCATTCCAGATGCGCGCTTTTGAAGACCGTTTCATTACGCTTGGCCTACCCTACCGCGTCATCGGCGGACCGCGTTTCTATGAACGCCAGGAGATCAAGGACGCCATCGCCTATCTGGAGATCACCGCTAACCCGGTGAACGACCTGAAGTTTGAACGCATCATCAATGTGCCCAAACGCGGCCTTGGTGATACCTCGGTGAAGCGCGTGCGCGAGTTAGGGCGAATGCGGCCCATACCGATGTATCAGGCGGCACAACTGATCATCGAGACCGAGGAGCTGACCGGCAGGGCGCGCAAGTCGCTCAGCGAGCTCATCGCCAACTTCGAGCGCTGGCGTTCCGTAATCTCGCACTTGAAGCACACCGAACTGGCCGAGCTGATCTTGGATGAGTCCGGCTACACCGCCATGTGGCAGTCAGACAAGAGCCCGCAGGCGCAATCACGGCTGGAAAACTTGAAAGAGCTCGTGCGCTCGATGCACGAGTTCGAAAGCCTGCAAGGCTTTCTGGAGCACGTCAGTCTCGTCATGGACACTGACCAAGCGGCGGGTGGCGACCGAGTCTCGCTCATGACGCTGCATGCCGCCAAAGGCTTGGAGTTCGAGGTTGTCTTTCTGCCCGGCTGGGAGGAAGGGCTATTTCCCCATCAGCGCAGCCTTGACGAGAACGGCCAAACGGGCCTCGAAGAGGAACGCCGCCTCGCATACGTCGGCCTGACGCGCTCCAAGCGGCTGGCAAAGGTTTCATTTGCGCAGAACCGACGCAACCGCGGGCTCTATCAGTCGGCGCTGCCTTCGCGCTTCGTCGACGAGCTGCCCGAGGCCAACGTCGACATTCTCGAAGCCAAGATGCCGTTCGGCGGAGCCTATGAGAACTTCGGCGGCACGTTCGGCAACAGTTACCGCCGCAGCCGCTTCGACGATGCCGCAACGCCATTCGAAGCCGGATACGAGACTCCGGGCTGGCAACGCGCCAAGGCGCGCACGCGCGAGAGCTTCAGCCGCGATGCGGCGCGCAAATCCCGCGGGCCAACGACGATCGAGGGCGAGCTTGTCGCCTCATCTACGCAACAGACTTCGTTCAAGCCGGGGGAACGCGTACTGCATCAAAAGTTTGGGCCCGGCACCATCGCCAACGTCGACGGGAACAAGCTGACCATCGAATTCGATGAGACGGGCCGCAAGCGCATCATCGACAGCTTCGTTGAGCGCGGGTGAATTGCAAATCCGCGTGGCGGCACGTTTCAATGATTGGCGAGGCGAGAGGCGGAAGCCCGCTATGGCGCGATGACCTTCTGCGCCTCGAATTTTCCAGTGGCGCCCTCGTTCAGATTGCTCTGATTTAGCGGATCGCCGTCGATCGGCACGAGGTACAAAGTCATTGTGCCGGAGAGCTTTTCTGCGGCCGCGTCAAAGGATGCATCAATATCAAGACGGCCAATGAGTTGCTTGGGGAAACCAGGCGTTATGAATGTAAAGTCCAAGACAGTTACCAAGAAACGCGTGACACCTTTTTCGTTTGATACGCAGCGCCAAGCGCCGCGTCCGTCGCTGAAGGGACCGAACCCAGCTTCGCCAGCTTCGCCGGAGTCTGTGAAGAAAGCATGCCCACCGTTCGTCAACGAGACGAGGCTTCGGCTAATAAACTTACCGCTCTCGTCTTTAGCGTAGTTGGTGGTCAAATAGGTCCCAACGGCATCGAAGCATTTCGAAAGCGGTGGTCCCGGACCCTGTGCGCCCGCGCTTGGTGCGTCAAGAACTGCGGCAGCAAAGGCAATGGCCGCGACCGGCGCAACCAATTTCAAAAAGCGTTGTAAGTTTATCATCAGGCGGCTCCCATTCTCCAACGTCGCAGCGGTCGTATAGCTTACCAATTTGACATACGTTTCTGCAGACGTGGGATCAACTGGCAACCGACCGGCCGCGCTTTGCGCATAGGCAGTTGAGCGAGGTCAAGTCGCACCGTTGCGTACGGCGTAGTTAACTAAGCTACGCGATCACGTTCGTTCGTTACTCACGGCGCAAAGGAGACCCCAATGATCGAACTACTAAAGGATTTCCCGGCCAATGTTGTTGCCCTTTCCACGGCAGGACAGGTGACGAAGGAGGACTATGAGAAGGTGCTCGTTCCAGCCGTCGAACGCGCGCTTGCCCAGCATAAAAAGGTCCGTCTTTACTATCAGATCGGCGCTGATTTTTCCGGCATGGATCCCGGCGCCCTGTGGGCGGACACTAAGGTCGGCATGGGCCACTTCCTCAGTTGGGACAAAATCGCGGTGGTCACCGACGTCGATTGGATCCGCCTGTCAGTCACGGCCTTCGGCTTTCTGATGCCGGCGCAGGTAAAGGTCTTCTCTCTGGCGGACGCCAAACAAGGGCGCGAGTGGATCACCGCCAATTAAGAACGCGGCCAATCCAGCCTGCGATATCCGTGATGACGAGTGCAAGAACGCCTTAACGATCGCTATCGTCTCCGCCGCGCGGCACCACCGGAAAATCATAGCGAGCACCCCCGGCTGCACCACCATACGTATAGTGCCACCACTCCTTCGAGTAGTTGCTGAACCCTTGCGCAGCCATCGCTTTGCGCAACGTGTGGCGTCGCTCGCGCTGCTCGGGCGAGATGGCACGGCTCCTGGTGTGGCTCTTGGGATCGAAGCAGTCGTATCCCGTCCCCATGTCGACGCTGTTGTCGGGCGCACGATCTTCGGGCGTGGCGGTGCACGCGCCATACTTGCGAGCAGGATCGAATGGGGCTGCCTCTTTCTCCGGTAGCGCAACGAGCGTCAAATCAACCGTAGCGCCCTTCGAATGCATGGACAGTATTGCCACGTATCCAAGGCGCAGAAGTTGCGATCGACTGATGTTGGGATAGAAGCGCTTTAACGAGGCGTCGGCTTTTCTGTCAGTAGCCGACCTGACAAACGCGCGCGCAGCACGCTTAGGACGGTAACAATCATAGACTTTCAGTGACAGACCTCGACTCTTTAGGTCCTCTTGCACACGCGAAAGCGCCTTAGCTGCAGAGCGTAAGAGTATGCATTCAGGCGCCTTGTACCCTTGCACAGGGCCACCCATGAAATTGTCATGCCCGGCATAGCGCATGTCCTGAATGATGCTCGGATCGATGTCACGCAGGTAAACAAATCCGGCCAGAAGTTTTGTTTTGCCGGCCATGGCCGAGGCGCCTGCAAGTGCGAATGCCATCAGCACCAATGATACCGCCTTGCATCTGAACGAAAACTGCTGCCCCACGTGCCGATCCCGGTTCCGTTTGCTACCAGCGAAGCCTACCTAACTGAATAGTTGTAGCAGAACTGTGAGAAGCGAGCGTAGGGATCGGGAGGCCGTCCAAGCCGACACAGCGAACCTGAGGCCATCTCAGCTGGCCCAAGGTGAAAATCTTGGAAATTCGTCCCATTCAGCCCCCGAATGGCAACTCGGCAGCAACACTTCTCGTCCATAAGAATGCTGTTCGCAATTCGCCGCAGCGTGGAAGCTATTTATACGGTATGATTATTCCTTTGAGCTCACGACCAGACTGGAGATCGACCGTGCGCAGAAGGCTTTGTGGAGTAGCGCTTCGCCACCGCATCGCGATGTATATGGTGGCCATAGTTACGGTGGGCCTTGCCACGATTGCGCTCGGTAGTGCCGTCCAGCCAGCGTCGGCCCAGCAGGGCTTTGGAAACCTGTTTGGCTACCAGACCCAGACGCAACGCAAGAGAGTGCGCAAGCGCCGGGTGCGGCGTTCCCGCAACCGCCGGACGGAAAAGAAGAAAGAGGTCGCTACAAAGGCCCCTACTGGACCACTTCTTGCGGTCGTCTCTCTAGGCAGCCAGCACGTTGCAATTTATAGCGACGACGGCCTCGTCGCCCGCTCGCGGGTCTCCAGCGGCAAGCGCGGCCTTCGCACGCCCACCGGTGTGTTCAGCATCATACAGCGGCACCGCCATCACTATTCGAATATCTACAGCGGCGCGTCCATGCCGTACATGCAGCGCATCACCTGGTCCGGAATTGCCATGCATGCAAGTGGCAGCGTGCCAGGCTATCCTGCCTCTCATGGTTGCATCCGGCTTCCTTATTCTTTCGCCAAACGGCTTTGGGGCCTGACGAAGATGGGAACGCGCGTGATCGTAAGTCCTCGCGATACGAAGCCCTTCGCAATCTCCCACGCCTTCCTACCCAAGCCAAAGCTGTATCGAGCCCCGGATGCGGCCCACCAAGTCGAACAAGCCGCTGCGCTGGAAACAACGGGCGCGGTTGAATTGGCGAGCCTAGATGGTTCGGCAAACGTCGCGCTGAAGACGGCCGGTAATACTCCCAATAGTGAGAAGGCGGAGAACGCAACGCCGGCAAAGCTCAATCCCATCGAATATGCGGCACTGATGAAGACGCAGGCAGTGGGCGAAAAACTCGCGACTGAAAAAGCTGCCAAGGCAGCGCTGAAAACTGCAAACACGAAAGCAAAAACCGCGCGAGGTGCCGTCGACGAGGTCAAAGAGGCCCAAGCAGCTCTCGTGGAAGCAAGAGCAAAGGTCGCGAAGCACTTGGACAACGATCTAACTGAGATAAGCGATCCCGACGAACGCGAGGCAGCGTCCAAGGCAATGGCGGACGCCGAAACCGATCTGCGGTATGCGAACCGCGATCTTGCGCACGCCCGTGCCCGCGAGGCGGTGGCGACACCGGCCGCTTTCGACGCCGTCCAAGCTTGGAAGGATACCGTCGCTGCCAAAAATGTCGCCAAGGCAAAGGTCAAGGAAGCCAGCCGCCGGAGCAAACCGGTCTCTGTCTTCATCAGCAGAAAGGAAGGCCGCGTATTTATCCGGCAGGCCTGGAAGGAAGTGTACGAGGCGCCGGTGAAAATTCGCGACGAGGAGAGCCCGCTCGGTACCCACGTCTACATGGCGCTTGGCGTTGAGCAGTATGGTTCCGCGTTGAAGTGGACCGCCGTTACCATGCCGGAACGCGGCAAGGCGAAGAAAAAAAGCCGTAAGCGCAGAAGGGGCAAGCGCGCCGAGAAAAAGGTCGCCGAGCCTGCAACTCCCAAGCGCCACCCGCCGGAGACGGCTGCAGGGGCACTCGAGCGTATCGAAATGCCAGAGGATGTACGTCGGCAAATTTCCGAACTCATCTGGACCGGCGCATCATTGATCGTCTCCGACAATGCCCGCAGCCACGAGATGGGCGAGTATACCGACTTCATCGTGCTAACCCGCTAGCTGCGGCGCATCCTGGCCTGTTAATCTTGAGCCGTCGCAACGGGGATCCCATCGCACGAGATCCATAGCCGTCGCGTTGGCCAACCTTGTACTCCCGGCGCGAAAAATAGGCCTACTCCCAGAAATTACGGGCACTTTGGCGTTGGGCTCACGGGCCTTCGCTCATCAACCTTGACATGGCTAACGTAGCGTTAGCTGTCCCGTTGCTACAATTGTTTTTCATTTCGCATGCAGAACGGGGTGGACATGCAATTGTTAAGGAAATCTTACCAGTCGCAGCTCAGCGGAAAAACTGAGATGACGGAGCTTGATAGTGAGCCCCCATTGGATGGTGCAGCAGATTCAAGCGGATCGATTTTTGAAGCGATCATTTACGAGCTGCATTCTGCCGCGCATTTGACGGCAGCCATCGCAAGCGCCGTCAACGCGTTGCGCCAGCCGACGGCCCAACGCAGCGAAGAAAATCTCAAGCCGTATGTGCCTCAAGAGCCAGCAATCGTCACCGCGTTTCGCAATCAAATGATTGAGTCCGAACCTGACGGAAACACCGCCGATGTCATCTCCGACTTCTTCCACGATTTAGCGCCGGCCACGATCGTACTTGAGCGTTACTTTGTCGACGCAAGGCAAATCGGCAATGAGCGCGCTTCAATACTCCATCTATTGTCGCTTACCAACTCCTGGCGGAAGGCCTGCCGGGACGCGATGACCGCGCTCCAGCAACAGCATCACGATGTGGTGCGTAAGCTTTCCGCTCAATACGCGCAGAACTTCGACGTGCTGACAAAACTGCTCTCTGAAGCCGCAAATGGCGGTTCGCCCTGCCTCGATCCCGAGGGGCAAATCCGCCTGCCCGACCTCCCCCAGCGTCGACGATCGACGAGACGCACGCTTTGCCAGCCGTGCATCATCAGGCACAATCGCAAGACCTCCGAAGCATTTGTCCGAAACGTCTCAGCAAGCGGCCTGGGCCTGGAGCGCGTACCCCAACTTGTGCCCGACAGCATTGTGCTTGTTGAGCTACGGACCGGTCGCCGCTTTGCCGGTATCGTGGTTTGGTGTGACGAGGCCGCCGCCGGCATTCGCTTCGCGAGGCCCTTGCTGCTGAACGATCCCCTGCTTTTGGGCTAATAGGGCATCGTTTAGATTAACGACGGGAAACGGCGGGAAGAAAGCGCGCTTACTAATATTTGCCGCAGCGCTGTACCTGTGGCAGCCTTTGACCTTGAAGTATAAGGCTGGCGCCTCCGTTGAGGCGGACATGAGCCGCGAAGGGAAGGTAAAGAGTTGTGCCCCGGGCTTCTTCGTCCGTTAGCGCATGTGGAATTCGTGTCGCGGCGAGCGAGCTCAGCTCAACGCGCGATTCCGTTGTCGAGCTGAAAGGCCGACTCGGCACGACCGATCTCCAATACATCGTCGCATTCTTCTCCGTCGAGCACGATACCGAGGAGCTCTCCGCCGAAATTGCAAAGGCATTTCCTGGCGTGCCTTTCTCTGGGTGCTCGACCGCCGGCGAGATCACACCACTAGGAATGATGCAAGGAGGAGTGCTTCTTCTTGCATTTCCGCATGACGGATTCCGGGTTCATGCCGACGTCATCAGCGATATCGATCAGTTCGGAGTCGAGCAGGCCACTGAAACTGCGCGCCGGCTGAAATCGCAGGTTTGCACGCCGTCCACGCAACCGCAGAAGGACAGCGTGTTTGCCCTCATGCTAGTGGATGGCCTATCAAACGCTGAAGAGACGATCGTCGCCGCAGTCCATTGGGCGCTCGAAGATATCCAGCTCGTCGGCGGATCAGCAGGCGACGGTCTCGCGTTTCAGCGCACCTCGCTCATTCACAATGGCCTTGAACTGCAACGGTCGGCGATCTTGTTGATGATCGAAACCGATTTTCCCTTTCATGTATTCAAGACCCAGAATTTCGAGCCGACGCCGATCAAGCTCGTTGTCACGGCGGCTGATACAGAAAACCGTATCGTGCACGAGCTTAATGCCGAACCGGCCGCCCTCGAGTATGCGTCCGCCATCGGTCTTTTGCCCCAAGACCTAGGGCCCTTCAGTTTCGCGTCTCATCCGCTAGTGGTGAAAGTCGGGGGCGATTATTACTGCCGCTCGATCCGCAACATGAACGCGGATGGCAGCCTTTCCTTCTTCTGCGCCATCGATGAGGGCCTCGTATTCACGGTCGCGATGCACCAGGACATGTTGCACTCGACCGAGAACATGTTGGAGCATCTCGACTCCAAGCTCGGAGGAATAGATCTTGTTGTCGGCTTCGACTGCATACTTCGGCGCCTCGACGCAGAAACGCACCAGATCCGCCACAAAATAGATGAGCTCTATAGAAAATACTCCGTTGCTGGCTTCCATACCTATGGCGAACAGTACAACGCCATGCATCTCAACCAAACGTTGACCGGAATTGCATTCGGTCAGCGCCCAAGCAGAAGCTAGCAATGACTGATCCGCTAGACACGTCTCGGCCAATAAAGGAGATCGAAGGCCTTGAGCGGCAGGTCGCAAAACTTGCGAAAATCAACAGGGCGCTCATGCATCGCGTCGAAAAGTCGATGGACCAGCAGGCGAACGCATACTCACTTTTCCAGACCGCGATCTCTCTTGAAGAACAGGTGCGCGTCAGAACTGAAGAACTGAAAAATGCCTTATCAAGCCTTGAGCGCACCAATGACGAGCTTATGTCGGCGCGAGACGCCTCTGAAGGGGCTAACCGTTTCAAGACTCGCTTCATCACCGCTGTCGGTCACGATCTATTGCAGCCGTTACATGCCGCGCGCTTATCGGCGAGCGCGCTCGCCGATACCGTACGCGAGGTCGACCAGGAAAGGCTTGCCAATCGTATCGAACATGCACTCACAACGATTGGGGACCTTCTAAAGTCCATTCTTGACATTTCTAAGCTCGAGGCAGGTGCCATTACGCCTTCGTTGCAGCCGATCCCGCTCGAGCAGCTCTTCTCCTCTCTCGCGGTCGATATTGGTCCGTTAGCGCGCTCAAAGGGTCTTGATTTGACTTGGCGCAGGACTGCCTTCACCGTCATGTCCGATCCAATGATGCTGCGGAGGATCCTGCAGAATTTGCTGGCAAATGCCGTGCAATACGCCGAGCGGGGCGCCGTCATGCTCGCGGCACGGCGGCGGGGGCCCAATGTGCGCATCGAGGTTTGGGATACGGGGCCAGGAATCCCCCCAGCCGAGCGCCCGTTGATCTTCGAAGAGTTCCAGCGCGGCCCCGCCGCTCACCGCCTTGACATCGGCGGATTTGGCCTCGGGCTTTCGATCGTGAAGCGCATGGGCGACGCGCTTCAACATCCCATCGGCATTTGTTCGCGCGTTGGGCACGGAACGCTTTTCATGGTGAGCGCTCCCTTTGCTGCCACCGTCGATACACACACTATGGAAAATCCGAAGGCAGGCAGCGGCCGTCCCTACGGTCTTTCCGGCGCAAAGATACTCATCATCGACAACGATGCGACGGTTCTCGATGCGATGCAGTCGCTACTGGAGCGCTGGTCGTGCGAGGCTCGCGCCGTCCCCGATCTCGCCGCACTTGACTCGCTTATCGGCGAAGGCTTCCGTCCAGAAATCGTGCTCGCCGATTATCACCTGAACAGCGGCCAATGTGGCCTCAATGCTGTAGAGCGCCTGCGATCCGAGTTTGATCCCCAGTTGCCAGCCGTTGTGGTCACGGCCGATCATGCGCCAATGATTGCGGACATAGTGCATGCGGCTGGTTGCGAAATCTTGCTTAAGCCGATCAAGCCCGCCGAGCTTCGTGCATTAATGGTGCACCTCCTGGCGTAAGAGGGCGCACAGCCTAACGAGCGTGCCCGAGCACCCCAGCGCCTCAGGCTTACTCCTGGCCCCGGTCTTTCGAATTCGTAACAATTACTTCAAAATCTGTCTTGGCCACCTCAATCACTGCTTGGGTGCGAGAGGAGACCCTGAGCTTGCGCAGTATCTCAGAGACGTGCGCCTTGACCGTTGTCTCGCCGACACTAAGCTCATAGGCTATCTGCTTGTTGAGCATCCCCTGGCGCAACATCTGCAGCACGCGCACTTGTTGTGGCGTGAGCGTGGCAAGTCGCTGGGTGAGCACGGACGTATTGGTGGGCAAAGCATCCGTCTGGACCGACTGATAGCCATTCGGCAAGACTAGGTTGCCCGCCAGAACGTCTCGAATAGCAATTCTAAGCTCTGCGCCACGCGTCGACTTTGGAATGTAGCCCGCAGCACCACAGGTCATCACCTCATGCACGATGCGTGGGTCCTCCAGTGCCGACACGATGACAATTGGCTGCTTCGGGTATCGAGTTCTCAACTCCAAGAGCCCGTCTAGTCCATTCGTCCCAGGCAGCGAAAGATCGAGCAGGACGAGGTCAAACTTCTGCTGTGACTCGAAAGCGGTGTGCGTCGAATTGATCGACGTAGCCTCGTGCACAACGGCATCCGGATAGGCACCGTGCAGCACATGCTTGAGTGCCTCGAGAAAAAGTGGATGGTCATCGACCACTAAGAAGTGTGCAACCACGAATATTGTCTCCGCCGAGAATTGAGAGGCTGTCTTTCGATCTGAGCGCTACTGTTCCAGTAGTAGGGTCCATATCGCAACAAAAACGCTGGTGCAGCCTTTTTTATTGAGAGCGATTCCTAGAACAGCGTTAGCCCCAAGAAAATTATGCCGCGACAATTCACTAAGAATTGTCCTTCTCCGTTGAAAGACACCATCTTATAGAAAACGCGGCAAGAATAAATGCGGCGTTCCCGCAACCGCCGGACGGAAAAGAAGAAAGAGGTCGCTACAAAGGCCCCTACTGGACCACTTCTTGCGGTCGTCTCTCTAGGCAGCCAGCACGTTGCAATTTATGCCGATTTCCTCGATAATCATAGGTCGAATGCACGGGTCCTTCATTCCGGGAAACTACGTAAGGGGTTCCCCTCGAAGCGAGGCATCCCATCGGCAAACGGGTGGCGCAAAGCGAATGGGCGGGCCGGCCATCGCCTTCACAGCCCATCGCCCGTCGCATTTGGAGTTCCGCAAGGTGTGAGAAGACGGCCCCCCAACCACATCCCCAGACGCCTGTATTATAACGATTTTGCGCAGGAAGCGCATCGGAAACCAGACAGCTACTTGGGGAATGCGGGCTAAACAATGTTTATGGCGCATCACCGGATCGCGCGAGAGCCGGTCGGCATCATTGACATCTTCATACCCAGCCAACCGACCAAACACCGATTGGCGCAAAAGAGCATCGACGCCATGTAACCGGTTATGACCGCGGCGCGGATCGTGCAATCT
>JAAERO010000014.1 GCA_024230315.1 Hyphomicrobium sp. | reverse complement strand
CACCAAACGGCCAGACTTGACGCTCGCCAGCCACAGTGGCGGCAAGTGAGGGTCTGATTACCGCAGTTCCTGCTTCGAGGAACGGAAATTGGCGCACTCCATCATCGATGCAGTGTCATCCGGGGAATGTCGGTTTAGACGAATGCGGCCCAACTGGCCCTATCTTCGAAATCCGACCAACTCATTCACGCCGTCCCTGCAGTGCGCCGACACTCAACAGGTCGAATGGAAGAGCCCGCCGACCGGCGTGCTTTGGCGAAGTTCGTTGAAACGCTGAACGGCTTCCTCCGTCTGCAGGACCTCAACGGCAATGCCGCGGTCCGCGAGCAGCTTCAAAGTTTCAGGACAAACCCCAAGACGCTCCCAGATGCCCTTGGAGAGCACCACGGTCTCGGCGCCGTGCTCGATCAGCTCGTCAACGTCACCAGGTTGGATGCCCGGATCGTGACGGGTGCCAGTCTCATGCCAGTCCCATTCCCGTGCGCCACCAGGAAAGACCTTGGCGTCCTTGAAGGGTGGATACCCTTCAACGTCTAGTCGACCCCAAGAGACATGCGCGATGCGCGGGGAAGCAGGTGCGGTTGCCATCATGTCGCTCTCCGTGACGGAGTGTAACGCGACGACATCATGTATCTGAACGTGAGATTGACGCGCGCCGCTACCGGGGCAGCGGTCTTCGGCACTTGGTGGAGCCAAAAGTGCTGCGTCTTGCCCGCCATGACAAGCCAGTGGCCCATCCTTAGTTCAAGGGTGATCGTCTCCTTTGTTTTCCTATGGCGAAATTGAAACCGCCGTGCTCCACCGAGCGACAGGCTGGCTATTGTCGGGCGATCCCCAAGGCCGGCCTCATTGTCACTGTGCCATCCGACACTATCACGACCATGCCGGTAGAGGTTGAGCAGAACGCTATTGAAGGATGCACCTGAGAGCACTTCGGCTCGTTCACGCAGGCGCTGAATGATGACAGGGAATGGAGCTGGCTGATGACAAACGCCGCTGTAGGCGTAGGCCGCGTCGCCAAACCAAGCGGTCATTCGCGGGACGGGCATCTCTCGCCCGAACATCCGCGCCATTTCGGCCTGCCACGGCATGGACTCGATAAGCGTCCGAGTCACTGCTGGCCAATCGAAATCGGAGCCACTGTCGTCGATCAAGACGGCCTCACCGTCATACGGCAGGATATTGTCCTCCTTCATGTGATTGCTCCCTTGGCCGCGACGTTAAGGGCATGCATTCTTTTCCGGATCTTCTTGCGAGCGGCGCCTTCGTCGGCATCCAGGAGACAGGTTGTCCGGATGGCGAAGCCGCCGCGCTCATGATATTCCGATACGCTCTCGTGTGATGCACACTACTTCTCTTGGTTGCCTTCCAGAGGGAGGTGACCAAATGCTGGCGAGTGCGCCCTACCCCGACCCCCCAGGGGGTGGGGTCTTGCATTTTCAGTAAGACCACGCCCGGGACCGCGGTAATTTTTTCAGACGTATTTGGTCGGCTTCCCGTCGCGAGGCAGGCAAGTCTGAAGCCTAGGGAAATGAATAATGGTGATCCAACCTTTCCCGGCGCCGTGGCCGATGTCCGCTTTACCCCCGAAAGCAGACATCCTGAGAGGTCACGTCCTTGTCCGCTAAGTGCCAAAAGCGGACATCAAGAGGTCGCGCGTCTGAGAAACGGCGGAGGTATTGGGGATCGCGCGGGGTCATTGGCCGTGAACCAGACGTCCGATTGGCGATGTTCTTGAAAATCTGCCGCTGAGCTATCGGTTGCTCTGCAGCTTGTCGAACGCCCGGCGGAAAGCCCGGCCGGCGGCATAAGCGCGGTCATCTTCCTTGGCGATCTGCGTGGCTTCCACAACAACGCCGCGGGCGGCCTTAATCGCCTTCTCCCTTGCCTCGGGATCGGACGCGGCCTTTTGTGCAACGTAGCTGGCGATTTGGCGCAGCAGCACTGACATCGCGGCACGATAACCAATACGAGCGGTTTCCGCCATACAGGAATTTGGCAGCGACGGATGCCGGGTGAGGAGCCGTCCACAGCATCAAAAGCGGACATGGGCTTAGATCTCACCTGAATGGATGGCGTGTTGGGGCGGTCGCATGTGAACATCGCCACGTCGATCGAATCGCATTAGCGGGATTCGCTCAGTCAACATGGACCCGTTTTTCGGGGAGCAGGCCACGGGGCTCATCGGGCCCACGGTGATCATCCGTGTCCGCATTGATGTGCCGACCCACACTTACATAACGGCTTTGGTATGCATCATTGCTTCGCTGCAGGGAGGCTCTCGGCTCCTGGCTTTTTGAAACAGCTGTGCCCGGAAGCGCGTGCGCCGCCGGCTGGCCGTCCACACCGCGCATGGGAATGCGGCTGACCGGGGCATGTT
>JAAERO010000013.1 GCA_024230315.1 Hyphomicrobium sp. | reverse complement strand
TGCCCTGCGAATGTAAAACCTCAATCTGACGCAGCTTGGAAACAATCTCTTCAGGCTTGTGGTGCTTCTTTGGCATAATCAGTCCTCCTCAGGGCTAAAACCCATACTTCGAGTCGGACCACTTCACTGGGGGTGGATCAGCCCCGCTTCTCCTCACACAATCCACAACACCATAAGAAGCAACGTCGCTGCCATGATCACGAGCGGGTTCGTCAGGTTGGCTAGCGTTCCAGCCGCGAGCGCGGAATAGGTGAGGCCGCCGCGCTCGATCGTCATCAACGCGCGGGCGCGCGTGTCGATCTCCTCCATGATCGCTTGTGCGTGTGCCAGGCTGCACACGTTGGCGAATTTCTCGGTGACCAAAATATATCGCGTGCCCTTGAGGGTCTCATCGAGATTAAAGCCGGCAACGCAGGGGACATTCGCGAACTGGCGTGTGGTAGCCGTCGAGGGGATCGGCGAATGGTGCACGATGACAAACGCACGATAGAGATCACCAAATGAGGGGCGGTCCGTGCGGGCAATATCGGCAGCAATCCGATCACAGCCCCCGCTCCACAGATGGGACTCAGGATCGTTCTCGCACGTCATGCGAACCGCATGGCCGTATGGCAGATCGGCCCGGCCTTGTTTGTCGCTGATTTCTATTGCCACATACAAACCAGCGCCCGCGAGACCGGCGCCCGCGACGGTCCGCCAGTGACGGCGGATGAGGGCCGCCACGATGCTCAAGCCAAGGTCGTCATGCATCAGTGCAAATTCTCACCACCGTCCGCCAGGGACAAGGTTTTCAGCGCGTGTGCGCGTTCTTCGAACTGCAGGCGACGGCAACGCCAAAGCCATGAGGGCTAGGCCGGCCGGCAGCGTTAGCCCCCGGCCAGGATAGCTACGCGCTAGGTTTGGCGCCGCGGATGCAATTAAAAGGTGATCATCAGCATCGCCATCAGGACTGATGAAAAGATCCCCGCCAGTGTGCCGGTCCAGATGCCGTTATAGTACGGGGGATAGTCATCAATGAGCTCGTGCGCGGACAGGCTGCCGGCCAGCGATGCAATGACTGCAAACGTGACAACCACCCCCGGCACCTTGAATGTATCGGGACCCGTTCCGAAAATGTGGTGGATCAGCTCATTGCGTACGATGACGGCAACGATCGTTGCGACAAACCCGGCGATGATAGCCAGCCACACCATGTTCGTCACCACGCTTTCTAACAGACCATCCACGCCGGCACCCACGGCCGCGGCAACGAGGATCACTATGATCAGGCTTGCCGACGTCACACCTTCTGGAAACATCCCCCATCTCCCTTTTTCGTTGCTGTTTAGCGTGCAATTCGCGCCGGTCATTGTCAGCACGGACTTCCATTGGTCAACCCCAGTAGGAACGATTGCCCCCCCAAACAGGGTAGGTTTGTTGCCGATTTTTGGGTTTGAGGACGATTACTCGCCCCGGTTTGAGCTATTGCCAAGTTCGCGCAACCCACCGTGATGCAAAATATCGTGTGCACGTCGTCGCTTGGTGCACACAACCACCAAGTTAATTGGGGCGTTCGGTGGACGTACGCTTGGGCCCGTGAAAGTCTTTTCCGAGTGTTGTGCAGCAGGCCGGAGGAGAAGAGCCATGGAGCTGTTTTTTGGTGTTCTGATCGGATTGATCGTCGCAATTGTCGCGATCCTGGTCTTCAGCTTCATCTTCATGTGGATTTGGAATCTGGTGGTGCCCGACGTCTTCGGCCTCAAGCAAATCACTCTCTGGCAGGCGCTTGGGCTCTTAATACTCGCTTCGATCCTGTTTGGCGGACACCGTGTCGTGCACGTTTACGCGCCAGCGTCACAGCAGGAGGAAGCGCCTATGCCCCTTTAGCACTCGTACGTTTGGCAGATTGCATCTGCCGGTGTGCCAAACGCGCGTTCTGCTTGGAACGCGCGCTCAGCACTTGCGCAGTTCTGCCGACAGCTCACGGAAATAAAAAGAGCGATGCGGTAACACCGTCACCAACTGCTCGCAATTGGTGCCAGCAACCGCCATTTTGGCTGTGAAGAAGCGACCACCGAGCACGACCTCGAAGCCGCCTTCGGTCACGAAGCCGCGCACCGTGCCGTCGAGCGAGTTTATCTTGTCCTCCCAACGGCCGCTGACCTCCGTGCCATCGACCCAAAAGAGCGTCGTTGCCTCAAGCCGGGTGACGCGGCCCTTGCAGCGAAGGCTTTGCTTCATGCCCGCACCATCCTTGGTGGGGCGGTAGGTGACGATGCACTTGAAGCTTTCGGCGGGCCCGGAATTGAGCGTCATGAGACCCTCGCCCGTCCAGCGTCCAGCAAGTCGGGCCAACGGGTCGGAGTCTGGAATAGCGGCGATGTTGGATGTGCTGGCGGCCATCAATAGAGCGCCGCCGCAAAGAATTACTTTGAGAATACGAGAGGTACGAAGCACGAGGTCCTCCACTCAGGCAACCGGTTTGCTTAAGCAAATGCTGATGCGCCTCTCGACTATGCACAGTCAGGATTAACGATCTGTTTACTTTCGCTCCGTGCGGAAGAAAAAGCCCTGCGTGCATGGTCCCGGTGCACCACCCCTCGTGACTTGCCAATTGTGCTGTACGATCTGGTCAGCTTCTTGTCGGCGAGCAAAAAAGATGGCACGCAAAGTTGTAAGAGCCTGCCTAAACGGCGACGCTGCGTCCAGGCGACCGAGCGGACTGGGTTCTGCTATGATTCGATAGAAGACGGACGCGGCAGTTGCCAGGATGTCCGAACGGAAGGCGAAGGAATGACCGGTATTCCCGATTTCACCAAGATAGCGCTTCAAGACGCAGCGCCCAATGCAGCGGCTGCGCCTGGTGAGGGCTTCGCGTGGGAGGCGCCTGAGGGTATCGCCATTAAGCCCGTGTACACGGGCGCCGACACCGCCAATCTGTATTTTCTTGATACCTGGCCCGGCATTGCCCCCTATCTGCGCGGCCCCTACCCGGCGATGTACGCGCTGCAACCATGGACCATCCGCCAATACGCGGGCTTCTCAACGGCAGAGGATTCCAACGCCTTCTACCGGCGCAACATCGCGGCAGGGCAGATGGGACTGTCGGTCGCCTTCGATCTGGCCACCCACCGCGGCTACGACAGTGATCATCCGCGCGTGCGCGGCGACGTCGGCATGGCGGGCGTGGCGATCGACTCCATTTACGACATGCGCACACTGTTTTCCGGCATTCCACTTGAGAAGATGTCGGTTTCGATGACCATGAACGGCGCGGTGCTGCCGGTGCTCGCGCAGTTTATCGTAGCGGGCGAAGAGCAAGGCGTGCCGCAGGAGAAGTTGTCGGGCACTATCCAGAACGACATCCTCAAAGAGTTCATGGTGCGCAACACCTACATCTATCCGCCCGATCCCTCCATGCGCATCGTCTCCGATATCTTCGCCTACTCGAGCGCGCATATGCCGAAGTTCAACTCGATTTCGATCTCCGGCTATCACATGCAGGAGGCAGGGGCGACGGCAGACCTGGAGCTTGGATATACGCTAGCCGACGGCGTGGAGTACGTACGCGCGGGCGTAGCGGGCGGCCTCGATATTGACGCGTTCGCACCGCGGCTATCGTTCTTCTGGGCGATCGGCATGAATTTCTTCATGGAGATCGCCAAAATGCGCGCCGCGCGTATGTTGTGGGCAAAGTTCATTCGCGAAGAATTCAACCCAAAGAACGTGCGCTCTTTGAACCTTCGCACGCACTGCCAGACGTCAGGCTGGAGTCTGACGGCACAAGATGTGTTCAATAACGCCACGCGCACGTGTGTGGAAGCGATGGCGGCAACGCACGGGCATACGCAGTCTCTGCACACCAACGCGCTGGATGAGGCCATTGCGCTGCCGACAGACTTCTCAGCGCGCATTGCGCGCAACACGCAGCTCTTGTTGCAGCAAGAGACCGGCGCCTGCCGTGTCATCGACCCCTGGGGCGGCAGCCACTACGTGGAGCGGCTGACGTACGAACTGACCCGCAAGGCGATGGCGCACATCGAGGAAGTAGAGAAGCTCGGTGGCATGGCCAAAGCGATTGCGGCCGGAATCCCGAAGATGCGCATTGAGGAGGCGGCCGCTCGCACGCAAGCACGCATCGACTCTGGCAAGCAGACCATCGTCGGCGTCAACAAGTTCCAGGTGAGCGAAGAGGCCGATATTGAGATCCTGAAAGTGGACAACCGCAAGGTTCGCGAGCAACAGATTGCCAAGCTGGAGCGGCTGCGGGCTGAGCGTGACGACGCGGTGGTTCGGGCCGCCCTTAGCGCGCTGACCGAAGGCGCACGCGGCAACGGCAATCTCTTAGACCTTTCAGTCAAGGCTGCGCGCGCGCACGCAAGCGTGGGGGAGATATCAGATGCGATGGAGGAGGTATTCGGCCGCCACCGCGCCGAGATCCGCGCCATCTCGGGTGTGTACCGGTCGGAGGTCGGCATTATGAACACGGATGTGGCCAAGGTTCTCAAGCAGGTTGAAGCATTCGATAAGAACGAGGGGCGCCGGCCGCGCATCCTTATCGCCAAAATGGGCCAGGACGGACACGACCGCGGGCAGAAGGTGATCGCCTCCGCGTTTGCCGACCTCGGCTTCGACGTGGACATCGGCCCGCTGTTCGCCACGCCCGACGAGGCCGCCCGCCAAGCAGTGGAAAATGACGTGCACATCATCGGTGTGTCATCGCTGGCGGCCGGACACCTCACATTGGTGCCGGACTTACAAGAGGCTTTGGAGAAAGAAGGCCGCGGCGACATCATGATCGTTGTCGGCGGCGTCATCCCGCCATCCGACTATCCCGCACTCTTTGAGGCCGGTGCCAAGGCGGTGTTCGGGCCAGGGACCAACATTCCCGTGGCCGCAGCCGACTTGATCACCAAGCTCAGCGAAAAGCTGGGACACACGGACATGCAAGCGGCAGAATAACAACGCGCCGCCTCTGACATTGCCATTGGCGATTGTGCTGAAGGCAACCGGTTTGGTTGCGCCCCTTCACACTCGGCTTGCGACATGTCGCGGATCCCGACCGTCGTTCATGCGCAGCATGACTTCGTCATGACGGCGGATTTGAACGCACCCTTAAAAATTCCGGCCGCTGATCATAAGTTGCAATCGCGCCTCGGCGCGCAAGATTGCGCCGAGATCCTCCCAAACAATTGCGGACGACCACCAAACCCACTCTGTTTGCGAGGGGTGCTGGTGAGTACAAATCCCCTATAGAGCACAACGTATCCAGGATGGTTCGAGTCGGAATGAACTCGGTGCGTTGATGGCTTCGTTCGAACGCGTTTCAAATGGGGCCTTAAGGCATTGCGAGGGAATGCTTCATCAAAAGGGCTGCTGCTCGAGTCCCAGAGCCATCCTTTACATGCCGGACACTGCGCTGCAGCTGCCGGGAACCCAGGGCCGGCACGGATGAAACGTCACAATGCGCTTTAAGGGCACCTCGAACAATGGCGCTTTTGGCTTTGTGGGTGCCGGCGGCGCGGCGTCAGGCGCGGTTGCGATGCTGGTCTGCCGCCTTCGCGGAGGCCTTTGCGTTGCCCTCAGGCCGTCTTGCAACGCCTTGGACGCAATTGGGGCGTCAGGTAGCCGCCATTCGTTCCAGGATCACCATACGGCGCATGTTATAGACGAGGTTTTGCAGCCCGATCTTTGCCGCCGCCCGCTGGAAGCCGATACTGCGCACGATGCGCCCGCCCGGTGCCGTCTCCTGGGCACCGAAGATGTGCCCGACACGCGCGCGCACCTTGCTCTTTTTGCGATTGGCGTTTTGCTGCCGCTCGCTGAGCGGGCGCCCACGCACGCCGCGCTTATGAATGCGGCTGTTTAAGCCCTGCTGTTTCAGTTTCTCTTCGGTTGCCGCCGAACGGTAGGCACTGTCGGCAAAAACATCGCT
>JAAERO010000012.1 GCA_024230315.1 Hyphomicrobium sp. | reverse complement strand
CCCTTCTTAGTGGCTTACACTCCATCCTAGGTGCCCTCTTTACTCTTCCTAGTGAGTTAATCTCCATCCTAGGTGCCCTCTGTGCCCTTCGTAGTGGCTTAAACTCCATCCTAGGTGCCCTATGTGCCCTTCTTAATGGCTTAAACTCCATCCTAGGTGTCCTCTGTGCCCTTCTTAGTGGCTTACACTCCATCCTAGGTGCCCTCTGTGCCCTTCTTAGTGGCTTAAACTCCATCCTAGGTGCCCTCTGTGCCCTTCTTAGTGGCTTAAACTCCATCCTAGGTGCCCTCTGTGCCCTTCTTAATGGCTTAAACTCCATCCTAGGTGCGCTCTGTGCCCTTCTTATTGGCTTAAACTCCATCCTAGGTGCCCGCTGTGCCCTTCTTAATGGCTTAAACTCCATCCTATGTGCCCTCTGTGCCCTTCTTAGTGGCCTACACTCCATCATAGATGCCATCTGTGCACCTCTCAGTGGCTTTCCGACCACCATATGATCCCTCTATACACTTCTATTTCTCCT
>JAAERO010000011.1 GCA_024230315.1 Hyphomicrobium sp. | reverse complement strand
TGACACCGTCTCAGCGTCTTTCATCGTGCGGTCAGGTCCTGCGCGCTCACACGATCAGCGCAGTGTCAAACGAACGAACGCGAGCGTTGGGTATGAGCGTTATGGGCGCAACGGTGCCTTTGCGATCGCATCTGGCGGAGGACCTAACGAAACCAGCGCTAACGAAGCGCCAAAACCACCTCTTTGTCGAGAGCCTTCGCCAGCTGCGCAATCAGCCCTGCGGTGCGATGACAAGAGCCGGCCATCCCTGCCGACGCAGAGGCCTTGGAAGAGGCGGCCGCTGTGCCAACCATGGCGGGCTATCAACGGGACCGAAGACGCAAAGCGGAAAGCAGCGGATTGCCCAAGCTCAGCGACTGCGTTGGCAACGATGGCGTCAGCGGCAAGGGGCCTAAGCGCGACTCGCCTCTGCGTTTCCGCGCTACGACACGGTGAACACAGCAAAGGGATGGGAACGATCCGTTCATGGCGCATGACGTGCGCCGATGTCGGGGTCGTGTCTAAGCCAAACCGTCGGCCCCATAGATCGTGGATTTCGGTTTGCAACTGCAGCTTTAGTTGACGCCTCTGAGAAGCCCGTACAGAGGCGGAATGTTGGGTGAGTCTTAGACCCATGCCGGCTTGGCTTGGCCGTGTGCGAACCTGTGTGAGTCACGGACAGGCATTCATCCGTTGACAAGCGTTGTCAAATATGACAACTTAACTATTAAGAGCAATGAACTAGCGATCGGCGATGATCCGGACGACACGGCCTGTTTCATGGATCAAGGTAGCACGCAAAGAGTTCGAGACGTTCCCGGAAGGGGCCCGTTCGATCTGTCTTACCGCCCTGATCATCGCGGCTGAAGGCGGCAAGGCCGATATCGCGAAGCCAATGAAAGGGATGGGCTCGGGCGTTTTCGAGTTGGCCTTGACGCATCGCGGTGATGCGTTCCGCGTCGTTTATGCGGTGCAGATCGCCGATGGAATATGGGTCGTCCACGCCTTCCAGAAGAAGTCAAAGCAGGGCATTAAGACGCCCAAGCGCGAGACCGATCTGATCAACGAGCGTTTGAAGAGACTGAAGGAGATGCTGCGATGAAGCGTGAAAAGCTGGAGGTCGTGCGCGGGAGCGGCAATGTATTCCGGGATCTCGGGCATGAGAATGCGGATATCGAGCAGCTCAAGGCGATCCTCGCCGCCGAAATCATCAAGACGCTCGACCGGGACGGCCTCACCGTGCGCGCTGCGCACGACCGCACCGGCATCGCGGCGGCCGATTTCTCCCGCATCCGCAACGCGGATCTGGGGCGGTTCACGCTCGATCGCCTCCTTGCAATCATAAACCGCCTCGGATCGTGGGTGGACGTGAAAGTCAAAGTGCGCCGCGCTGCTAAGACCCCGCGCGGGGTGCCGGCATAATTCCACACCCACGCTGCGGCTTGATACTCTGAACGTGGGTCTATTAGGCACCGCATGATTTGGGGCCGTCTGCAAAGCTATTATCGCTGGCCGAGCGCTTAGGGTATCATTCAGCCCCCTCCGGCAAACGGTAAAGCGGACATTCTCTTATCCGGTTGCCTATGACCGGCCCCCACGGAGTAGTCCAGGCGGCATGTTAGTTCATGGCGGCTTCATCGGCTAGATGCTGCGTTGGCGCCGGAGCAAGCCGAGGCTGCGAAGGTGGCCACGCAGCAAGTGCTGGAATGAAGACCTCGGG
>JAAERO010000010.1 GCA_024230315.1 Hyphomicrobium sp. | reverse complement strand
GTTTTTTTTTTTTTATTAGCAAGGAGGCGCTCTGTGGTTGTTGGGGCCTGCCGGGGCGGGGGTGATGGTGGCTCCGTGGGGGTGGGGGGGGGGGGGGGGGGGGCGGGGGGGGCGTTGGCCGTGAGCGCGAACTACCACGCAGCTCTCAAATCTACGCGGTTTTTCACGGAACGTGTGCTTTGAGCGTCACAGAAAACGAGCGCGCACTTCGGTCAAGACGTGCGATCGACGTCTTGTGTGCTCCTGCTTATCCGCTGTTGTTCGCCGTTCTGCATCAGCTGCAATAAGCCGCCGCTCCACTGGCCCAGTATTGCGCCGCCGTCTACACTCACCCGCCCCGATGAGCCGAAAACGCAAGCCAGAACATCCCGCGCGAACTGTACGATCACCGATCACTGCCTCAGACGCGCTTGTTCAGAGGTTCCTTAGAGACTGGACCCGTTTCAGGGGATCAGGCCAAAACTGACCGTCAGATCAAATCCTAAGATCTACAATTTACGTTCCCGCGGGCTTCCAAACAAAATCACTCTCGTTTCTGCGACCAAGTTTGCCTTTCGTCCCCTCGGACACGCTGCCAAGGCGGATGAGATGGCTGGTCTTTTCAAGCTTCGGTTTCATAAAGAGGTCCTCCTTTTGCAAGTTTCTGCGCCAACACCAAGGTCGCGCACTACAGCAAGAGCAAAACACGCCTCAGGTTTTTGCTGCCGCACTCTAACTCTGCGCCTCTGACACGATCAACTCGACGCATAACCGCGCATAGCTGATCGTTGCTGACACAAGGACGGTGTGAGCCTCGGTGCCGGTTACCGCAGTGGGGCGTTTGGCTTGTGTTTGCGTGCGTTATCGGAGCCTTCCAAGACGTGCAGGCGCCCATTACCCCTTGATGAAGTCGTGCTTCACGAGGAAGGCAGCCAACGCTGCCGAACTTGAAAGCGGAAGCCACGCGCTCAACACATCGTATGCATCCATAAGCGCGTCACCGCCCCCTTGTTCTGCCAGGCTCAACAGCCGCGCCACCACATGCTGGGCAGCGTCGAGGAGTTTTAGGGAGTCGGCAGTCATCGCGGCCAGCGCCTCAGGCGAGTAGCTGGCCTCAATCTTGTCGGCGTTGGTGTGCGCTCGGTCGAACCCCGCTTGGTCACCGAAAAGGGCCTGTCCGTTCGCATCCAAGGCATCGTAGCCCGGCGCATCGCTGGTCGCGACCTCTGACGTCGTGCGCGCGGCCTCAACCTCAGCAACGATTTGCGTGCCCTCTTGTGGCGTCAACGTCATCGCGTTGGGCGTCTCGTCGGCAGGCACTGGCCAAGGGCACGATGGATATAGGGGCCAGGAAAAAATAAAAAAAATTCGAAAAAGACCACCTGGTACCAAGCAGTCCATGCCCGACCTGTGCCTGCTTTACCCTCGATACTGTTGTAAAAGTCGTTACTTGATACGTTTAGGGCTTACCATTTGATTTGAAGGGCCTTGATCCATCGAGCTTTACAGTCGGCTTCTCGGCCCCGCGACTTAGGCCACCATCTGAGGTGTCGGTGTCGGCCAGGCGAACTTGGCAAGCCGCTTGCAGGTTCT
>JAAERO010000009.1 GCA_024230315.1 Hyphomicrobium sp. | reverse complement strand
GATCACCTTTCTTCGACAGAAGCTCAAGCCGCCTGTCGGAATCGAAAAACCCAATCTGCGCCATCGTGCCCCGCCCGAATCAATCTGTCAGGCATCAGACTCGCATAAATTGGAGTATGGGTTATTTTTCGAGGTGCCCTAGAGCAAGATCGTTCTTGATGGAATCACTTGCCAAGCCCGGGAGGTCTCCAACAAGAACATGAATCTTACTCTAAATCAAAAGTGTAGAGACTGATTCACGTTTCACTTAGAACGATTCAAGCGTTTCCAAGTGAAACGATCAGGCTCTAGTGCTGGGCGCTAAACGGACTCAAAAAGCGCCGCAAGCCCCATGCCGCCGAAGACGCCAAGTGTCGCCACGCCAAGCTCGGGACCATTGTTGTCTTTGCCGCGGACCATGCGTGTGAAGAGGCGTGTAACGAGCACTGCGCTTGCGGCGCCGAACGGATGGCCGCGTGCGATAGCGCCGCCGTCTGGGTTGACGAGATCCTCATCGATGTCGAGGCTCTGGGCCAATGCGATGGCCTGCGCCGCCGAGGATTCGCTCATTTCAAAAATGCCGATGTCTGTCGGAGCGTGACCGTTAAGGCGCTCTTTGAGCTTCTTCATGGCTTCGATGGGGGCTGAGGGCTCGTTATCGGGCCTCACGCCTTGAGCCGTGCTGGCGACGAGGCGCAGCGCGCGTGGCTTTGCAAGCGATTCCCAGACGGGTTGCGACACGACAATGGCAAACGCGGCACCGTCATGCATAGCGCTTGTGTTACCCGGGGTCAGCGTACCGTCCGGCGGCAAGTAAGGAGCCAGCTGAGAAAGGTCTTTGAGGTCGGGCTCGATAGCGCTCTGGTCGCGCGTCTCCTCAGGATTGGCGCGCATCGGCACAATCTCGTTGATGAACCGCTTCGCACGTCGGGCGGCCTCCGCTTTGAGGTGCGAGCGCAGCGCGTAGGCGTCTTGCTGCGCGCGATTTATACCAAGCCGGGACCAAAGCGCTTCGGCGGCTTCGACCAGAGGTGGCCCATCACCTTGCTCGTCAAACACTGACTGCAAGCGCGTAAAATGCGGTGTCTGGTAGATGCTACTCGGCTTGGCGATCCGCCAAGGCGCCATCGAAATCGCTTCCGCGCCACCAGCGACAACGATATCGACCTCACCGGCGGCGACTATGCGAATGGCTGCCAAAATGGCATCGAGCCCGGACCCGCACTGGCGGTCGATGGTCGAGGCGGAGGCCGTCTCCGGCAAGCCGGCAGCGAGCGCGATGAGACGGGCCGGATTGCCTCCTTCTGAGGCATTTCCAATAATGACGTCCTCAATTTGTGCAGGCTCAAGATCACTGTCGCGCAAGGCTGCGGCAATGACCGGCGCGCACAGGTCTTCAAGACGCCGGCTCTTGTGGAGGCCACCAATACGGCCTATCGCGGTCCGGTGGGCCGCGATGATGTACGCAGGAATGGGACGCATCGTCTCGCTTATGATTTCTTTGAGTAACGTCGTTAGAACGCGCCTGCTTGTGGCACGAGCGCGCTTTACCATTTGTTCTTCAGCGAGCTAGGAACCATATAATGGTGGCAGAAAAGGGAAGGCGCGCGCCCCATGCTCAAGAAGGTCACTGTCAGGAAGGATAACCTGGATTGCCCCTCAAGCGGCCACGTTAGGCTCCAGGCAAGTGGTGGTGTAAGCTTGAAAAAACATAAAAGCTCAGGAAGGAAAATGACCGAGGGCATAGCTAAAAACCTGTTTCCTAGCTCGGGAATTATAAGCGAACGGCGCCTGACCAAATCTGTTGAGAGGGCCTGCCAAGCATTTGACGAGAAGAATCTGCGATTCACTAAGCTTCGTCGGGAAGTGTTTGAGGAGATTGCGGCAACTCATAACTCGGTCGGTGCGTATGACGTCCTTGCGCGCTTGGCCGAAAAAGGTACCCGTTTAGCGCCGATTTCGGTCTACCGTGCGATCGACGCTCTGCTGGAGGTGGGTGTCATCCACCGTCTGGAGAGCAAGAACGCCTATTTCGCTTGCCGCAGGTTGGATCATACTCCCGGTAGCCGGCCAATTGTCCTCTCTTGCGAAAAGTGTAATGCAGTTGCCGAAGTCGAATCCGAAGGCATCTTCGAGACCATTGACCGCGTCTCTAAGGGCGCGTCATTCGAGCCGCGGGTCAGATTCGTCGAGGTCTTGGGCACTTGCCGCAACTGCGCATCAAAGAAGGACTAACGTAGCTCATGGCCGAACGGGAAGGGAGAAAGTCGCCCGGCGCTGAGGGAGCGCATGGCCACTCCCACGTTCAAGGCGATGACCGGAGTTGCCGATCAGTTGCGCGGCAAAAATCCAATACCCGTTTCGATCCAAATTCGCTCATATCTGCACGCGGGCTTGGCATTTCCCGCGACGGCCGTGACTTGCTGATCGATGTCGATCTCGACATCCGCGAGGGCGAAATTGTAACGCTCATTGGCCCTAACGGCGCTGGCAAGACAACACTCGTGCGTGTGTTGCTTGGTCTGGAGAAACCAGATCGCGGCGAAGTACACCGGCGCAACGATCTGCGCATCGGGTACGTACCGCAGCGTTTCGACGTCGATTCGGTGATCCCCCTGACGGTTGAGCGGTTCTTGAGGATCGGTGGTAACGAGCCGCCTGAGCGCATTAGTTCAATCCTTTCAGATGTTGATGCAAGCTACACGTGCGAGCAGCAGCTCACCGAACTGTCGGGCGGGGAGTTGCAACGTGTTGTGCTGGCCCGAGCGCTGCTGCGCGCGCCAAATTTATTGGTGCTAGATGAGCCGGTGCAAGGCGTCGACTACACTGGGGAAGCCGAGCTTTACAATCTGATCGGGCGTCTGCGCGATCATCACGGCTTCGGTGTGCTGCTTGTCTCGCACGATCTGCATATCGTTATGGCGAAGAGCGATAGGGTCATCTGTCTCAATCGGCACGTCTGCTGCTCTGGCGTGCCCGACACCGTCGCGCAACATCCCGCTTACGTACGCCTGTTTGGTGCCCAGGCGGCGCGCGCCTTGGCGGTCTATCGCCATCATCACGACCACAGCCATGACATTGCCGGGCACACGCATCCCGCACACGATAGTGCCGGAGAGGATTCTGGCGCTGAAGGGGGTTCGCGTGCTTGAGCCGTTCATGGTTCGCGCGCTGGTCGCCGGGCTGGGGCTCGCCATCGTGGCAGCTCCACTGGGCTGTTTCGTCGTCTGGCAACGCATGGCGTATTTCGGTGAGACCGTTGCACAGGCGGGACTGATTGGTGTGGCACTCGGTCTTGCACTGCAAATGAATTTGACGCTTGGCGTCATGCTCATTGCGATCATCATTGCGTGCCTGCTCCTGTGGTTTTCGCGCCAGAAGGCCGTCGCGCTAGATTCAATTCTTGGGCTCTTGCATCACGCCGCACTTGCCGCCGGTGTCATCGCGGTCTCGATGATTGGCTGGCCGCCAGTCGATCTGATGGGTTTCCTCTTTGGCGATGTCTTCGCGATTGCCCGAGAGGACCTCGTCTGGATCTTCGCCGGAGGCGCCGTCGTCCTCGCGGTCGTGGCTTGGCTTTGGCAGCCGCTCCTGCGCCTTGCGATTCACGAGGAGCTGGCTGCGGCCGAAGGTGTAGATCGCGACCGCGTGCGGGCTGTGTTCATCATTCTCTTGGCAGTTGTTATTGCGGTTGCAATGAAGATCGTCGGTATTCTTTTGGTGATGGCCTTCCTCGTTGTGCCGGCCGTGGCGGCACGGCCATTGGCAGGTACGCCAGAACGCATGGTGGTGCTGACGGCGCTGATTGCGGTGGGAAGTGTCATTACTGGCCTGTGGCTTTCGGCGACACTCGATTCGCCTGGAGGCCCCTCCATTGTCATCGTCATGTCCATCGTGGCCGGCATTTCCTTAACAATGGCGGCTCTGAAAGGGCGCCAGTGACGCCAATTAGGCGCCAAGCTCTGGCCAGCGGCGGGGCGGTGGATTAGTTAGGCAATAGAAGAAATTGCTGAGACGAAGGACCATGCAAGGTCTCACTACGGATCTAATTGCCCCGCGGCGGCGAACGCATCGCGTCACTGTTGCAGACGTGGTCGTCGGCGGTGGCACGCCGATCGTCGTTCAATCGATGACGAATACCGACACGGCCGACGTTGAGGCGACGGTCGAGCAGGTGGCGACTCTGGCGCGTGCTGGTTCAGAGCTCGTGCGCATCACCGTTGATCGTGACGAGGCGGCAAAAGCAGTGCCGCATATTCGCGATCGTCTCGTACGGCTCGGTGTAACGGTGCCGCTCGTTGGCGACTTCCACTACATCGGTCACACGCTGTTGGGTGAGAACCCAGCCGCCGCTGAAGCACTCGACAAATATCGCATCAACCCGGGCAATGTTGGTTTCAAGGATAAGAAGGATCGCCAGTTCGGCGAGATCATCGAAATCGCCATACGCTGGAACAAGCCCATAAGGATTGGTGTTAACTGGGGCTCGCTGGACCAAGAGCTACTGACGCGCTTGATGGATGAGAACGCTGCCTGCCGCTCGCCACAGGATGCGCGCGCCGTGATGCACGAAGCAATCGTCCAATCGGCGCTCCTATCGGCTGAGCGCGCCGAAGAGCTGGGCCTGGGTTCCGACAAGATCATTCTCTCGGCCAAAGTCTCTGCGGTGCAGGATCTCGTCAGCGTATATGCCAAGCTTGCTGAGCGCTGTCGCTATGCGCTGCATGTTGGCCTTACAGAGGCCGGCATGGGTTCCAAAGGCATCGTAGCGTCAGCCGCCGGTATCGGCCTATTGTTACAATTGGGCATCGGCGACACCATTCGCGTCTCGCTCACGCCTGAAGCTGGCGGCGACCGAACGCTTGAGGTCAAGGTCGCCCAAGAGATCTTGCAGAGCATGGGCCTGAGATCGTTCGTTCCCGTCGTAGCGGCATGCCCTGGCTGTGGACGTACGACGTCAACGGTGTTTCAGGAACTTGCCGGCGACGTGCAAGACATGATTCGTGAGCGCATTCCCGAGTGGAGCCAGACATACCCCGGCGTCGAGGATCTGAGTTTCGCGGTGATGGGCTGCATTGTGAACGGTCCTGGCGAGTCGAAGCGGGCCGACATCGGTATTTCGCTTCCGGGCACGGGCGAGACACCCGCTGCCCCGGTGTTCATCGACGGAAAAAAGGCGATGACACTGCGCGGCCCAAATATCGCCGCTGAGTTCAAGAGAATCGTGGAAGACTACATAGAGCGGCGATTTGGCCCTGCTTCTGCTAGCCTAGAGCATCATAAGGACTCGGTCTAAGGATATGCGCCGTCCGCGCCTTCGAGGAAAGCCAATGATAGCATCAATGATCTCACGGCAGCGTTGGAGCCAGGTTTGCGCCTTCGCTGTGCTTGTCTTGCTGCTCGGCGCCTGTTCGGGCTCGTCAGTTGGCGATGTCGACTCGGTCTTTCTTACGGCGGCGGGGAGCTGGGACCGTAACCGCGACAATGTTGTCACATGCGAAGAATGGAAAGCGTATGCAGGAGAGTTGTTCGATGAGGCCGATGCCAACCGCGATGGCATTGTCGACACGGCGGAGTATGGGAAGATTGTTAGCACCGACAGGATGTTCCAGACGGTTGGTTTTGGCCACTACGATGCAAACGGTGATGGAAAGCTGACGCGGGCCGAGTTTGTTGACAAGCCCAATCGGGCTTTCGTACTTCTTGATAAAAACAAGGAGTGCAGGCTCACAGGAAGCCAGGTCGCGGGTGCTAGAGCCAGGACAGAGAAAACCTTCGAACATAAGAAATCTGAGTCGGGCGATCCACGCGACGCACAAAAAGGACCGGGTGGGTCTATCTAGTTCGCGTTGCCCTGATGCGACCTTCGTGCCGCCGCTCTGACCCCTAACCAGTTACTAGCGTGGCGGAAGTGATCAATCCGCAGCGAGGTCGCTCGTGGGGGTGCCTCTCTGTGTGACTGGCGTTCAACACCGGGTCGGACGGCCTAAATTTTGACGTTAGCTACTGATACCCAGTTCCATAGGGTTCCAGCGAGCATCAGCAGCTGGTTTTGGTTTCCGGTGACTAGGGTCGCCGGTTGAGGGCTGGGGGCGCTCGCACCATTATGTGTTGTGAGTGCCCTCAGCCCATTAGGGCACCTCGCAAAATAACCCATACTCCGATTTATGCGAGTCTGATGCCTGACAGATTGATTCGGGCGGGGCACGATGGCGCAGATTGGGTTTTTCGATTCCGACAGGCGGCTTGAGCTGCTGTCGAAGAAAGGTGATCGGCTTGAGGCTATCGACAAGCTCGTGTGTTGGGAGAGCTTTCGCGCCGACATCGAGG
>JAAERO010000008.1 GCA_024230315.1 Hyphomicrobium sp. | reverse complement strand
GTGTCGGCGTAATAGGGCGCGAGTTCCTCGTGCACCCAGCTGAGATCCAGAACAGCATGGATCTTGCGCACGAGATGATCATCCGGGATCACGCGCTCCAGATCGAAATCATAGAAAAACTGGCCTTGGCCCTGTTCCCGCTGCCCCATCATCGCAATGCCTCCGTCGCCATAACGTCAAACGACGGAATCACTGTTCGCTGGCGATCTCAATAGGAGTTTTACAACAGTATCGGGGGTAAAGCGGACATTGCGCCTAGTGCACGGGATGCCCATCAAGTCAGAGCAACCTCCCGCTACCATAACCAACTTATCCCCACCCCTCCTCAACACCCTTAAACTCGCGGCGCCCATTCCAAACGCTCAGGCGTGCAGACGTGCGCTGGCGGACTGTACGGGATGGGCCGGCGCAACAGGAAAGGGGCCGTAAGCTCGCCCCTCGTCAGTGCTGCCGTCCATGCGAAGTATGGCTCCGCCCCTCTATGCGCAGCATGGCTCCGCCATGACGCAAAAATGTTGGTGACGCCTCAGGGCAGGGATGCAATCTGGGGAATGGCGGCGGACAAACCCTTGCGCTTGCGTGGGGCGGCGAAGGCCGCATCCGCAACGAACAAAGAAAAGGGCCCGACCCGCCCCGCTCCCCGTTTTCATCTCTTCGGGCCGAAACGCCGCGAGGTAAAGAGCGCATGCGCTAACCATCGACTTGCATCCTCACCCCTGCCCCCGGGTGCATGTGCTGCGCGCGCCACGTATTCTCCCCCGCCATTTCTCCCCCGTCATGGCCGATCTCCTCGAGAAGTTCACGCGTTGACTCGCGTTGCGCGTTGCGTCCAAGGTTTGGATCAAGTTGTGAGGGAGCGGTAAAGGCATGGCTTCATTCTTTTGGTCAGTTTCCCATGCGATTGGCGACAAAGGACGCGTCTCGGGTGACTCCGAGGCGGTTGGGTATACCGTCGGCCTTCTAACGTGGGTGCTGGCGGGTGGCGTCTTCGTTGCCGTCAAGTTGGGTATTAACGAGATGCCCCCTTGGACGCTCTGCTGCTGGCGGGTTTTTCTTTCGGCGCTCGTCCTCCTGCCGTTTGTCATGAGCCACCATCACGAGATCGTGGACTTTCTTCGTAAGCGCTGGCCTGAGGCGCTATTTATTGGTGCGATTGGGCTAGGTCTTACACAGGGTACGATGTTCACGGCGCTGAGCTACACGAGTGCCATCAATACCGGGATCATTTTTGCCACGACACCGATCATCGCAATGGTTCTCGCTCACTTTGTCATCCACGAGCGAATGAACGGTTGGCAGGCCTTAGGGTCGGCCATAGCCTTTTTGGGAATTGTTGTGATCGCCGTGCATGGAAGCCTCGCTAAATTGCTTGGCTTGAAATTGGGGTTGGGGGACCTGCTTGTGGTAGCGGGGGCTATGATGTTCGCGTGCTATTCTGTCCTCCTCAAGCGCGCCAAATTCGAACTGGATCGGTTGCCGCTGCTCTTCGTTTTGCTTTGCGCCGGTGCCTTATCCACCGTGCCATTCTACCTTTGGGAGGTTTGGAACGGCGAGCATGGGAACTTGGCGTTCAAGGGCTACATGGTTCTGCTCTATGCCGCCATTCCCGGCGGGGCCTTGATGTACCTGTGCTACAATTGGAGCATCGACATCCTCGGTCCCTCGCGTGCAGGCACGCTGCTGTATACGCAGATGATTTTCACCGCAATTTTCGCGTGGTTGATCCTTGGTGAGTCGATCGAATGGTATCATTATGTCGGCGCCGGCTTGATCATAGTTGGCGTCGTGTTGGTGACGTGGCTAGCGCCCAAGCAGGTCGCTGCCGCAGCGAAGTGATGCAAGCGGGGTCTGATCAACCGGGAGGACGTCCATGAGCGAGTTTCTGCCTGGAACTCAACCTACGACAAGAATGAGCAGTGGCCGAAAGACGGCTATCCTTGGGCTTTGGATGTTCCCTTATCTATTGGCGGCTGGCGCCTACTTCGGGGGACTTGTCTATGAACCTGCTAAGATCTTGCGCGAGCAAGTTCTCGTGTGGCCAATTCCTCAGGCTGTCTATGGTTGGCTGCTGCTCTTGGTGCTGTTATCGGCAGTATGGCTCGTTGGCGAATTCTTCTCCGTGACGAGCCGTGAGACAATCGTTGGGACTCTGCAATGGGATGCAGTGATCAGCTCTTTAACCGCAATTATCTTCACCGGCTGGGGGGGATGGTTTGTTGGGACCGAAACGTTGGAATGGTGGTTCATTGTGCCTTGGGGCGCAGCGATCATAGATGCGCTCACGGCAGCGTGGCTCAGCATCAATAATGCGGCGCAGAAGCCGTTCATGAGCAGTAAGGGAACGAACTAAAGATCCCCATGCAGCCCTTCCGCCACGTGCGCGGCGAAAGCCCATGTCCCGAAGCGCGCCATTAGAGCTTGATCGTTTCACTTGGACGCGCTTGAGTCACGTCCAAGTGAAACGTGAATCACATCTCTACACTTTTGATTTAGAGGGTACCTCGAAAAATAACCCATACTCCGATTTATGCGAGTCTGATGCCTGACAAATTGATTCGGGCGGGGCACGATGGCGCAGATTGGGTTTTTCGATTCCGACAGGCGGCTTGAGCTGCTGTCGAAGAAAGGTGATCGGCTTGAGGCTATCGACAAGCTCGTGTGTTGGGAGAGCTTTCGCGCCGACATCGAGG
>JAAERO010000007.1 GCA_024230315.1 Hyphomicrobium sp. | reverse complement strand
TATTGCCTAGGGTTATTCGATTCAGTTATATACTTAGATTAAATAATTATAGTTATTTGTTAATGAATTGTTTACTTAGCTAAATAGGTACGTATAATAGGTGACAGTTAAGCGATAAGCGCTTATCTATAATCGAATACTAACGAATACTACTAAAGGAAAAAAAGATGTCTATATTAAATCGAATCGAAGAATTACGTAACAGCGGCTTAAACGATAAGAAAGTTAGAGCGTACCTAGTATTGGAAGACTTTTCCGCTAAGGATATTACCGAAGCATTTAAAAGCTTAGGCGGTGCTAAAAAGGCTAAAGGATTCGCAGCGGAATATTACGAGTGGTTAGCCGCTAATCCTAGAACCACCGAAGAAGCCACCCAGTATATTAAAGGCACAGGCGAATTCGGTGAGACTTCGGACAACGTAAAGAAACACCTTTCACACTACTTAAATATCCACTCTTTAGCTAGTACAATTTGGGAGTCTAAAGTGGAAGCCGCACCCGAAGCCGAAGCCGAAGCGGAAACGAGCGAGCGAGAAGATGCGATAAAAGCGGCTTGGGATAAGCTTAAAAAGGCTAGGGCTGGGAAGCGTAAAGTAAAAACTATCCACCCCGATAAAGTGTCGTATTTAAACGACGAAGAGCTTACTGCCGCTTACTCGGACTATTTTAAGAACGCGGCTTAATATAAGCTAAAATAGGGCTAGAAAATTCTAAAGTCTAGCCCTAGTATACTTAATAGATTTTACCCCTATAGAATCGCTATTCTAGGGGGTAGAATCGAATATAATAGCGGATATATTCCGCTTATCTATCGGAGAAGTGTAATGTTAAGTAAATTATCTGGTTTTGTGGCTTTAGTATTGTTATTGGCATGGGCGGTATTTTGCCCTAGTGTAGAGGCAGAGCGCATGGGGGTGATAGATATTGTTCTGTCTCATGTTGAACTTATTAAGGGGTTGATATAATGAATCAGACTGAAATACAGGATTTTTTATTCTGGTGTACTGAGCACCTAAATGTACAAGTTGGTGATTCTGATGAGTCCACTCATATGC
>JAAERO010000006.1 GCA_024230315.1 Hyphomicrobium sp. | reverse complement strand
GAGCCGGGACGCATCGGATTTTGCTTCACCCGTTGGGTGCACCATTATGACCCCGCATCTATTCGCCTAAGATGCTGATGATAATATCTGAATCGGTAAGTTGGGCCTCTCTCTAACCGACTTATCTGGGCAATGCGGGCTAGTCCAGGTCTTGCTTTTTCTTGAGTTCTTGGACTTCGTATGCACTGATCGTGCGCGGCGCAATGATAGGTTGGCCGGTACGCGCATTGAAAAAAGGCGAGTGCTTGTGATCGCCGCGTAACCGCCATTTCAGGAGCATGCCGCCGTAACGAAGGAGCATGGACACCAACTCCCACTTGCCGCTTTCTGATGGGGCGCTGGGGCTATTCACACGTGCACGGACTGATCCGAGTGAGTCGTCTAGCGAACGATTGTCATTTGATCGATCGACGCAGGTGTGGATCACGGCCATGAATGGAATCTGACGCGTAGGAAACGTGTTTACGATCGGTGTATTGCAGCAATCTGCGTACCAGCGAAGCACGCCATTTGGCGTAAGACGCAAACAGGCGATGCGGTCGATTCCGTCCGTGAACTCGATGTATCTGGGGGACATCTGGAAAACGTCAGTGCCTCCGTACGTATCCAATATCTCGCCAGCGCATCCCAGGTATTGCGCATATGGTTGACAGTCGCCGCACCCGCAGACAAAGCGATTGACGCGACTGCCGGAAATCCCGTGGGCGATCCCTTTGAGAGAGCCGCAGGAACACCCAATAGCTAGATCAGCTGGCATCGATGGTTCTCCGAACACCGCGCATCGCTATTCCTAAATCTTCTCCTGATCGCCGTTTCCAAGTCACAGACGGGATTGAAGCATGCTGTGCGCGCTGTTATCAGGCTTCGGCAAAGTGCGACAAGAGCCATGACGGCCGAGCCCTTCATGGCAGCATGGCTCACTCCCAACCGCTAAGATGATGTGAATGGCTCATGAGCAGTCCAAAAATTAAGGGCAAACCGGCGAAGTCGGCGCCGCCGGACACCAAGCCGTTCTGGGAGGTCAAGCCGCTGGAAGCCATGTCAAAGAACGAGTGGGAATCTCTTTGCGACGGTTGCGGGCAGTGCTGTCTCCTCAAGGTCGAGGATGAGGATACGAGCGATGTGTACCTCACGCGCCTTGCCTGCCGCCTGCTTGATGTGGGCTCGTGCCGCTGCAGTGATTACAAAAATCGGCATAACCGTGTGGCGGACTGCGAGGTCATCACTCCAGACAACGTGCGCGAACTGACCTGGCTGCCGGAAAGCTGCGCTTATAGGCGCCTCGCTGAGGGGCGCGGCCTCGCGTGGTGGCACCCTTTAGTGTCAGGCGATGCTGACACGGTGCATGAGGTCGGTGTTTCAGTACGCGGTTGGGCGCGGAGCGAAAAGGGCGTGCGTCAGAGCGCGATCGCGCGCTACATCATTGGCGATGCCCGGTGACGACGGGCATGTTTTGAGGCGATCGGATTATTGGCAAGGCCGGAGAAACGCATTCACCCGGCGGGGCTTGTACGGTCGCCAGCCATACAGCCAGTCATAGCGTGCCATGAGCCGCTGCGGAGAAATGGATCGCAGGGCAAGGTTGCGCGCCTGCGCGAGCGGGCCGGAGAGGTGATAGATGTGCCCGTTCCTGCGGGAGGCGGCCGCGACGTGAGCGGCCCGATCATGCCGCTGGCGTCCGTACCAGGCGAGCGCGCCCGTCACGTCGGTATCAAACCGGTGTAAAGCGTCAGCGAGGACGGCGGCGTCCTCCAGTGCGAGCACGCCGCCTTGTGCCAGGAATGGCAGAACGGGATGCGCTGCATCTCCCAGCAAGGCAACCGGCCCGTGCGACCACGTTCGCGGTATCGGCAGCATATGCAGGGTCCACCGTTTCCAGGTTTGAGCGTTCTCAAGCAAATCGTGCAGCGGTTGTGTGCAAGGTGGCACGCGCTGCTGTACCCAATTGTCTGGGATCGGTGCATTCCAGGCTTTGTCGTTGTGTGTGTCATTGACAATCGCAACAAGCGCAAGCTCACGCCCGTTCGAAATGGGATAATGCACGACGTGTGCTCCGGGGAAGAGCCACACACCGGTTTCCAGATTGCGAAGAGTGTCAGGCACCGCATCGGCGGCGAGAACGGTTCGCGCCGCGCTCTTGCCGAAGAAGCGGGGTACGCGCTGGTCAAATTGCAGGCTTCTCACGGTGGACCAAACGCCGTCCGCTGCGATCAGTGCCTTTCCTGTCCACGCGCGACCGTCCGTGGAGGTGACGGCGACCACCTGTCCGTCAGTCGCAATCTCTGCCACATCGAACCCTAACGACAGGGCGACGAGGGGCTCAGCGCGGGCAGCGCGCAAGAGCGCATTGTGCAAGTCGCTGCGATGGGCCACCCAATAAGGTGAGCCATGGCGCGCTGCGATCCAGCGGCCGAGAGGCAGGCAAGCAAGTTCGTCACCGGTCGTCCCGTCACGCACGCGGATCGACTCCGGCACTGCGACGTGGGGGCGAAGAGTATTTGCCACGCCTAAGAGGCGTAAGATGCGCGTGCCATTGGGACCGATCTGGATGCCGGCGCCTTCTTCGTAGAAATCGGCGCGCCGCTCTAAAACATGCGAGGCAATTCCGCGCCGTGCGAGCGCTACGGCTGCGGCTAGCCCGCCGATACCACCGCCGGCGATGAGCACCGGCTGTGTTCGATCCTTGCGCGCGTTCTCCAAGGCCGCTTTGGCGTTCTCGTTTGCTAGCGTATGGGTGCGCGACACGCTCATGTCACGATGCCGTAGGGAGCGCAGGACGTCAGTCGAAATCCTCCACGAGATTGACGAGGCAGCCCCTGGGGTCTGAAACGTTAGCCGTCAGGCGCGGATCGTGGATATAGAGGGTCGAGCAATAGGGACAAAGGATTTGCCCGTCATCGCCCATGTCGAGATACACGTGCGGGTGATCGAAAGGCATGCGCGCGCCCATGCAGTTCAGCTCGCGCACACCTATAAAAATCTTCTCGACGCCTTGATCGTTGGCAAGGTGCGGGATGGCGCTTTCAGTCATTCTTTCCGCCTAGTGGATGTCTTTAGGGTCATGGTCCGACGATAGCCGCCACTATCGCGAAATGATAGGGTTGTGGCCAACGCGAACTCAAGGCTAGGGGGACCAATGCTGGTGCACACGTTCGATTCCAACCGTGTCGAGATCGCCTATGTCGACGAGGGGGCGGGCGATCCAGTACTCCTCATCCACGGGTTCGCCTCGAACGTGGCGACCAATTGGATCGACACCGGCTGGGTCCAGACACTGACGGTGGCAGGGCGCCGCGTCATCGCATTCGACAATCGCGGGCACGGGCGCAGTGCCAAGCTCTATTCGACGGATGACTATGGGGCGCCGCTGATGGCGGAGGACGCGCGCCGTCTTCTCGACCACCTGAATATCGAGGCTGCCGACATCATGGGCTATTCCATGGGCGCGCGCATTTCCGCCTTTCTGGCGATCGCGCACCCGCAGCGCGCCAGAAGCCTCGTTTTCGCAGGACTGGGTTTCAACATGGTGCGTGGCGTTGCCGGCACCGGGCCGGTTGCGCGCGCGCTTGAGGCGGGAAGCATCGACGAGGTCAAGAACCCTACAGCGCGTACATTCCGCGCCTTTGCCGAGCAGACCGGCAGTGATCTCAAGGCACTCGCCGCTTGCATTCGCTCCGCCCGCGCGCCCATCACGGCCGACGATCTTGGCCGCCTTACCTGTCCTGTCCTCGTTGCTGTAGGGGAGAAGGACGTGATCGGCGGCTCGGCAACGGGACTTGCCGAACTGATCCCAGGCGCGCGCGCGCTGGAGATCAAAGGCCGCGATCATATGAAGGCCGTTGGCGATCAGGCCTATAAGGAGGCAGTTGTGGAGTTTCTTGCGCAGCGCCCATAAGCTTCAGGGCTGCTGCCTATGTGGTCCTGCCACTACGAGACCCCGGTACGTCCTCTTGCGATCTCGAAAGACAAACGCGGGGATTGTCACGAGACCAGAAAAGAACCAAAACCGGGGCCAAGACGCAGTTACTCAATACTCTTAGTACACTTACACTAACTCACGTGAGCACCTTTCGGTACCTAAGGAACCTCTGAACAACTGCGAATTCGGAGACTACGGAAGACGTTTTTGCATTGAAATCAAGGTTCTCTTGGAGATCATCTAGGGTTCACGGGAGTTGATCAGAGGTTCCCTAGAGCCCGAAGCGCGAGCCCTCGAGCACCCGATTCTTAGCAGGATAACATATACAGGTCTGCGGAAATCGTACCGTTCTGGCGCTATAGTTGTGGATAACGTTGCGGCTTAAGGCCCCGAATTACCCTTTCCAGGGTCGAAAATCGGCCGGAATCAGGGGGCATTTGGAGGGTGGGAAAGATGGGATTCACCAGCCATTAGGCTTAGCGCGCTTAACGTTCCCATCTCATGCCGTTCATTCGTATCCGTGTCCGTGTCTTTCTGGGTCTGGCTGGCTTGGTCCTTTTGCCAAGCTGCAGCACGGGCCCTTATTTTGTGGCCAAGCACGAGCCCTGGCGCGCCCAGGAAGAGCGCGCCTGCCTAGCCTCAGGTGTGTTGTGGTGCGCCAAACCCCTTACGTTCGCGTCCGCTTGGCTCTGGGCGGTCCAAGCGCGTGCGGGGCTGAGCGGCCCTTCGAGATGGTGGCCGCCAACGGGGGGCGCGTGCGCCTGAAACCGGCAGCGCTCTTGCGCTGCCCCATGATCCCGCAGGTCGACCGATGGGTGGCAACAGTGATCGAGCCGGCAGCCCGGCGCAACTTTGGTATCTCCGTCGCTGAGATCAAGGTGGCGGGGTCCTATGCCTGCCGGCCGATGAACAACAAGGTGGGCGGCAACCTGTCTGAGCACGGCCACGCCAATGCGCTCGACGTGTCGGCGTTCGTGCTGGCCGATGGGCGGCGCATCACGGTGAAGAATGGCTGGCGCGGTAGCTGGAGCGAGCGCGCCTTTCTACGCGCGGTTCACAAAGGTGCTTGTGCCCAATTCTCGACTGTGCTGGGGCCCGACTACGACAGCAATCATCACGACCACTTCCACGTCGATCTTATGCGCCGTGGCCGGTGTGGCGAGCGCCGCGTATGCAAGTGAGCGCGCTGTAGGGGAAACGTTAGGGGCTGCCTACCCTCATCACCGATACGGTTTATGGATGCCGCGCGGAAACACTGTCCGTGTTAGTCAGCAGAAAATGCAAGAACTGCATAGGCTCGCCGCTTCGGAAATCTGGCTGCTGATGATGCGCGAATATTCGCGCAACTTGGAACTCCAAGTGTTGCACAGTTCCTTCTTGAGCTCCGGCTCACCGTGCACGGCCTCCCATTCCTTGACGTACTTGGCCTTCTTTGAACGGAAGACGCGGAGAACCTTTCTAAACGACGATCGCGTAACGCAGGTGCCAACGGCCTTCCAGGCGCGTCGCCGAAGGTTGAGGTTGCGGCCGCAGAATTCCTGCAGTGCGTCAACCGTTGCGTACTGATCAACCCTTTTCCACAGCGTTGCCCTGTCAGACTTGCTCATTGAGCTCAAGCCGAGCTTGACTGGAACAATGCTATCGGTTTGCGCCACGCCCGGTGCGGCCCAGGTGAGCGCGGCGAGCAGGCAGACAAGTCCGGTTAACCGGAGTAAACTGTAATGCCAAAACATCCAGGAGCCCCGTCAGCAAGTCAGATGCCCGCAGCCTAATCCTGCTGGCGGCAACTGCGCAATATTACACGTTCCAATTGTGTTTCTTGACTTCTTCAGCCCTTCAAATCCGGCGCTACCGGCACGGCCCTAGCGTCAGCCGCAGCATGTGCTTTGGCCATGCACAAAGCGCTATCAAGCGCCAAATTTAGTCCGCGCGAAGGCATAGCTGCAGCAATTCTCTTTATTGTTACGTGGGGGACAGCGTCGCCGCGCCCGCAAGACTAGGCATTCAGGCATCTGACCTAATGCTTAGTCGAGCAGAGGATGATATTGCAAAATCCAGTACATGGGCCAGGCATCTGGTCCGGCATTGATGTGTACGTCGACTTCGACGGAACCATCGCGCCCAATGAGCCAACCGGTCAGTTGTTTGACCGCTTCGCCGATCCCGCGTGGCGGGACATCGATCAGTCGTGGCTGGATGGTCACATAACGTCTTGGGAAGCCACGGCGCAAAATGCGACCTTGCTTCGGGCCAGGCCGGAAGAAATTACTGCGTTTCTGCGGCACTTCCCCGTCGACCCAGGCTTTCCCGCCTTCGTCGATCTGTGCCGGCGCAATGGTGCCCGCGTCACGGTCGTTTCCAACGGCCTCGATGTGATCTTGCGTACCGTTCTCGGTGCAGCGGGGCTCAACCCTACCTTCGTTGCCAATCAGCTTGTCTGGCAAGGCGGCAATCGTTGGGAAGCGCGTTTCCCGCATCGCCGCGCTGATTGCCGGTTCAATATGGGCAACTGCAAGTGCGCGCATCGGCGTCGCGGCGACACGGTTCTCAACGTGATGGTCGGTGACGGTCGTTCAGACTTCTGCATCGCTGAGCATTGTCAACTGGCCATCGCCAAAGGGTCGCTCCGGCGCTGGTGCCAACAAAATGGGTTGCCGCATATTGCCATGTCTGACTTCGCCGATGCCAATGCTCAGTTCGCACAATGGCTCTCAAATCAGCGTATCCGAGCCGCATCGAATTCCATCGATGAGCCACAGCCGGCGATGTTGGAAGCCAGTCTTTGAGCTCAAACACGTTTGGAGCAAATTCACCGACCTTAGGAGGCGAATTGTAATGACACGGCAAGTGACAATGTCTGAGGACCGGAGCTTTATATTTGACGGAGGCCGGACCGGAGCTTTGCTTCTGCATGGCCCAGGCGGTGGTACGCCGGTCGAGATGCGGTTCGTTGCACAGGCCCTGGAGCGCGCTGGTATGACCGTGTTGTGTCCTCAGCTTGCAGCCCACACCGATAGCTTTGATGAGCTACAGGAATCTCATTGGCAGGATTGGTATGCGAGTGCGGAAGCCGCGCTCGATCAGCTACGCCGCCGCTGCGACACTGTCATCGTAGCTGTGTTGTCGATGGGCGCGGTCCTGGCCCTGATGCTCGCGGCTGAACGGAAAAAAGATGTCGATGGCGCGGTACTCTATGCGCCCACGCTCGATGGATGGGGTGTGCCGTGGTACGTGCGGCTGTTCAAGCTGGTACAGCAGAAGTCGCTGGCCAAGTGGTTCAACTTTGCCGAGCGCGCGCCGTATGGCGTGAAAGATCCGCGCGTGCGTGCACGCGTCACCGACGCGATCGAAAGCGGCGACAGCTCCACGGCCGACATGCTGAAGGTGCCCGGTGGGGCTATGTTTGAATTGGGCGGTCTCGTCAGGGCCGTTCGTGAACGCGCGCGTGGAATCCAGCAGCCCGTTCTGTTGGTGCATCCCCGACACGATGACCGTGCAAGCATCCACAATTCATTCTGGCTGCAACGAAATCTCGCAGGAACGGTGGACATGGTCGTGCTCGATGACAGTTACCACGTCGTGACCGTGGACCGGCAGCGTCATGTCGTTACGGACCGCACGATTGCCTTCGCGAAGACGATAGAGGGTGCCAAGGATGATCGTGGCTCCACAGTAGTCGAGATGCCGATGGGTGCCGGCCGAAGGCAACTGTCCGCAGCTTGAGATGAATTGAGCCCCAACCCGGCGCGTGACGAGATCGCTTGCGGTCTCGGCAAACGGCAAACCTGCTCGCCTGAATTGAACGGTCTCTGCGAGCGTGCGTTTGCGCTCCGGCGTTGCGGGGTGCCCGATATGAAATGGCCTGCCGCGATACTTTTCATGGGCGTTAGGTAACGCGCCTCCAAGCCGTTGCGTACTGCTGAATAGATTGCATCTGCCCGTGTGACGCGCTGAGCGGACCGACGTTCGCCGCTGTTGTGATCCCGCACCATTGATGCAACTCTGCAACCGCCTGCGCAGACGTCCTTACGTCTGCGGGCGGTATGTTTCGACGGATTCAAGGCTTCGCGGAATAACGCAATGGGGAGTCTCTCGAACATGCTCAACGAAAAGCAGGATGCGCTTTGCGCCCAATCCGAATGGGATTTCTCAAGCCTCCGCGCTCTTTTCATCAACCGCACGTTGAAGCGTTCTCCTGCCGTGTCTCATACGCAGGGGCTTGCCGACGTTGCCCTTGAAATCATGGGCAAAAATGGCGTGCAGACGGACTCCGTTCGCCTGGTCGATCATACGATTGCATTCGGGGTCTATCCGGACATGACAGAGCACGGTTGGCCCAAGGACGAGTGGCCGGCCATTTATCCCAAGGTGCAGGCGGCCAATGTTTTGATCATCGGTACGCCGATCTGGCTTGGAGAGAAGTCGTCGGTCTGCACGATGCTGATTGAGCGCCTCTACGCCATGTCGGCGCAGCTCAACGACGAAGGCCAGTACGCCTACTACGGGAAAGTCGGTGGCTGCATCATCACCGGCAACGAGGACGGTGCGAAACATTGCTCCATGAATATTCTCTACAGCCTACAATACTTGGGCTACGTCATCCCGCCACAGGTCGACGCTGGCTGGATCGGCGAGGCGGGGCCTGGACCATCGTATTTGGACGAGGGATCAGGCGACCCTGAGAATGACTTTACACAGCGTAATGTCACGTTCATGACATGGAACTTGATGCACTTGGCGCGTATCTTGAGATCGCAAGATGGCATTCCTGCGCACGGTAATCAGCGCTCCAAGTGGGATGCGGGATGTCGCTTTAATCATCCAAATCCGCTTTACCGGTAGATCGTTACGCATGGCTTTGTCTAATGATGCAGTCGTTCGATGAGTTTCGCGGGTTGCGATGCAAGGCCCAACGCGTTAGGTGTGGGCCCGTAATTGGAGTGGCGCTGAGCGCGGCTCCACTGGACGGGCATCGCCAACGGTTCCGTGAGGATCTGAAGCGGCAAAATCGGCCCATGAACCGTCGGCTTGAGTTTTGCGCCGACCCCTGCAAATCCCACACGGCAAGCGACCCTCCTTCGCAAAAAAAAACGTTGTTTGAACGCCAGTTGTGGTCCGCATGGCTGCGGGCCGCGTAACAAACGCTAAATGGGGAGGTATCATGACCTCAACAACTTCCGCCCAATCCAAAATAACGTCGTTGTCTGCTTCACATGCGGTCGAGCTATACGCCCGGTTGCGTGATAGCCGGCAGCTATCTCTTGATCTTGCGGCACCGCTGAGTGACGAAGACCAGACCGTGCAGTCCATGGACGATGCCAGCCCGACGAAGTGGCATCTCGCGCACACGACCTGGTTCTATGAGGCGTTCGTTCTAGGACCGCATTTGCCCGGCTATCAGCCCTTCTCGGATGATTTCGAATACTGCTTCAATTCGTACTACGAGGCGAAAGGTGACCGGCAGCCACGCGCGCGGCGCGGGCTACTCACCCGCCCCACCGCGCAAGAGGTGCGGGACTACCGCGGGTACGTCGACGAAGCGTTGGCCAAGCTCTTCCAACGAGGCTTGGCGGCGGACGCATCGGATAAGGTTGGCGCGCTAATCGAGCTTGGCATCAATCACGAGCAGCAGCACCAGGAATTGCTTCTCACCGATATCTTGAGTTTGTTTGCCGTGAGCTCGCTGTGGCCCGCCTATCGGCAACCGCAGCCAAAGCCAAAGCCAGAAGCTGTGGCGGATGTGGCTCCTGTGGCGTGGATCACATTCGACGGCGGTGTGCACAAGGTCGGCCACGACGGCAACGGCTTCTTCTATGACAATGAGGGTCCACGTCATGATGTGCTGCTGCAGCAGTTTCGCTTAGCAAGCCGGTGCGTGACGAATGCCGAATGGTTGGCTTTTATCGACGACGGCGGCTATCGCGATCCGCTTCTATGGCTTGCGGACGGGTGGGCGACAGTCAAAGAGTTTGTTTGGGAAGCGCCCGGTTATTGGGAACAACGCCATGGCGTTTGGCATCAAATGACGCTCGAGGGGCTTCGGCCAATCGATACGCGCGCACCCGTTTCGCATGTGAGCTACTTTGAGGCCAACGCGTTCGCGCACTGGGCAGGCAAACGGTTGCCGACCGAGTTTGAGTGGGAGGTGGCGAGCGCCAGCTACTCGCTTAAGGGCAACGATCTTTCGACAAACGCGTTGCGCCCGCGCCCTGCGGTGTCTGCCGATGCAGAACGGCTTGCGCAGCCTTTTGGTGACGTTTGGGAGTGGACCGGCTCTGCCTATCAGCCCTACCCAGGCTACCGTCCGGCGCCCGGTGCGATCGGCGAGTACAACGGCAAGTTCATGGTGAGCCAGCAAGTGTTGCGCGGGGGATCGTGCGTCACGCCGCCAGGTCATATCCGCGCCACCTATCGCAATTTCTTCTTTCCACATCAGCGTTGGCAATTTACGGGCCTGCGTCTGGCGGAGGACGCAGCATGACGTTTGTTGAAGACACGAGTATTGGCGCGATCGAAGTCGATTCCGATTTCGCGGGCGCACTTTTCGACGGACTTTCGGCGCCGGAAAAGTCGATCCCCAGCCGCTTCCTTTATGATGCGGCCGGTAGCACACTGTTCGAAAAGATCACAGAGCTGCCGGAGTACTACCCGGCACGGATCGAGACCGAGATACTTCGCAAATACGCATCTGATATCGCCCTCGATACACCGCCCGGTGCGGTGCTCATAGAATTTGGCTCCGGCTCAAGCCTCAAGACGGAGCTACTGCTCGCCAAGATGCGCGATCTCTACGCATACGTGCCGATCGACATCTCAGATGCCGCGCTTCGCGGCGCTCGAGCGCGCATTGAGGAACGTTTTCTAGACCTGCGCGTATTGCCGTTGCGTGGCGACTTCGCACAACCCATTCCTATGCTGCCGGAGATCGCCGACCGGCCGCGGCTCGGATTATTTCCCGGATCGACCATCGGCAATCTAGAAAATGCCGCATCCATCAAGTTGCTGGCCAACATGGCACGCATGCTCGGGGCGAACGGACGTCTCGTTATCGGTGCCGATTTGAAGAAGGACGAGCACCGGCTGATTGCCGCCTACGATGATGCAGCCGGCGTCACGGCCGCATTTAATCTCAATCTTCTCAAGCGGGCCAATCGCGAGCTGGGCGCCGACTTCGACGTAAGCCAGTTCGATCATCTAGCAGAGTACGACGGTGGTTGTGACCGCATCGAGATCTATCTTGTGAGCCAGGCCGAGCAGACGGTTGAGGTGCTGGGCAGGAGTTTCCATTTTGATGCCGGCGAGCGCGTCCATACCGAACATTCGCACAAGTACGATATCGAAGGTTTCCAGGCGTTAGCCGCGCGCGCTGGATGGCGTCCCGTCCAGGTTTGGACGGACCAAGACCGCCTTTTCAGCGTGCACGTTCTGGAAACTGTGTAGTTGATGGTGATGCCCTTTGCGGGCGAAGTGCGCTAGAACCCGCTTATGACATGGCAAAAGAGCGGCCCCGGAACGCGGCGCGGCTACCATCACGGCAACCTGCGCGAAGCGCTTATCACAGCGGCGCTTGAACTGATCTCTCAGAAGGGGGCGGCAGGCTTTACCTTTGCCGATGCTGCGCGTGCAGCCGGTGTAAGTCCTGCCGCGCCTTATCGTCACTTCCGCGATCGCGATGCGCTAATGGCTGACGTTGCGCGGCGCGGGTTTGAGGAATTCGCGGACGCCTTGGCGCGCGCCTGGGATGGGGGCAAGCCGACCCCGCGTGCAGCGTTTGAGCGCGTTGGTCGCGCCTATCTCGAATTTGCTAGCAAAGAGCCTGCGTTCTTTTCGGCGATGTTTGAGTCAGGGCTTCCTGTGGCCGACTACCCGGAAGTTGGCGAAGCGGGTGATCGCGCATTCGCGGTGTTGCGCGAGGCTTGCGAGGCGCATGCGGCCACCCTTCCCAAAGAGCGCCGGCCGCCGTCGTTGATGATGGCCTTGCATATCTGGTCGCTGAGCCACGGCATTGCAGCGCTCTTTGGCCGTGGCGACGCCGCCCGACGCTCCATTCCCATGAGCCCGGAAGAACTGTTGGAAGCTGCCGTGCTCATCTATCTGGAGGGGCTGGGCGCTTCGCCCGACCAGGGCCGCTAATCGAAACCCGCACCGCGCCCCTGGCGGCGAGGCGCTGGCACCCCCATCTCAAAGCGTGGCAGCCCGGCTCGCTCAATTTTCGGCCGGGGGCCCTTGACGCCGCCACATTCAGATGGCACCTATGTAAATGTGATAAACATTCACATGAGGACGAAGGCGAGATGACTCAGATTGTGGCGACGCTGGATGACTATGGCCGCCCCGCATGGATCGCGGTGATGGTCCTCGGCTTCATCCTCTTCTGGCCCATCGGGCTCGCAATCTTGGCCTATCTAATTTGGAGTGGACGCATGGGATGTGGACGCAATGGTGAGTTCAGCCGCTGGCAGCAGCGCATGGCGGACAAGTGGGATTGCAAAATGGAGCGCTGGGGTCGCGATACACGCGGCTTTGCTTCGAGCGGGAACGACGCGTTCGACGAATATCGCGAGGAGACGTTGCGACGTCTTGAAGAGGAGCAGCGTGAATTCCGTGAGTTTCTAGGTCGATTACGCAAGGCCAAGGATAAGCAAGAGTTTGATCAGTTCATGACCGCGCGCCGGTCACGGCCACCGGAGAGCCCAACCAGCGAGACCTCTCCCGCTTAAAATCGCACGCCACGCTGAAGATGAAGAGCCAGGACTCATTGTGATCCTGGCTCTTTTCCTTTTGAGAAACGGTTGAATGGTGAAAGCGTTTAGCGCTTCGCCTTGTCGAGGTTCACGGTGGACGACAGCCCTTTGACCGTGTTGAGACCGCGCACACCGGTGAGCCTGGCGCCGTAAAGGTCGGCACCAGTGAGATCTGCGCCTGTCATATCCGCTCCAGTGAAATCGACCATTGATAGGTCCGAATCTGTCAGATCGGCACCGGTCAAATCCGTACCTACAAAGCGCGAAAAAGAAAGATCCGCGCGATTCAAGATCGCGCCCCTCATTGTGGCGGCTGAGAAGTCGCACGACTTCAAAATGTTTTTTGCCAGCGTTGTGATGGTGCCCTGGCCGGGGCGCGATTCAAGCGGCGTGAAGTCGGCTTTGGTGAGGTTTGCCCCACGAAAATCAGCGCCGGAAAGCTCGGCCATCACACGGACCTCTGTGAGGTTTGCGCCTGTAAAGCGCGGCGCATCGGCGAGGTCGATTGTAAGATCGGAATAGACGGTCGGGCGGAAGATTGTCGCGCCAGTGAGATTGGCACCCGATAGGTCGGCGCGGATAAGCACCGAGCGGTCGAGCCGCGTGCGAGACAGATCGGTGCCCTTGAGGTTGGCGCCGGTGAAGTCGGTCCCATAGAGATCGGAGCGCGCAAGCGTTGCGCCCTTAAAGTTGAGGCCCGCGAGATCGAGGTAGGTGAGATCGTGGTTTGAGTAGTCGAGCCGCTCGCCGGGCTTAGCTTTAAAGAGCGCCGACGCGATCTCGCGCACCGTAAAGTCGGCGTCAGGTGAGACAGGCTCAGTCTCCTCCGCGACGGCACTCGTCGCCAGGCCGAGGATGACAATCAAGACCGGTGCCGTAATGGCACGGGCTGCACGCTGCAATCGCATTTTCTTTTTCCTGCGCCCGCCGAGGGCGACGTTCCTAAGATTGGCGATATGCGGCTATCACTCAAGTGGTTTGAGGCGTTAAATCGGGGAAAGGTTTCTCGTCTGGCCGCTTTACCACAGGGCGCAGGGTCGGCGGGTCTGCTTAAGCGTGGCCAAAGCCCCCGCCTGTCGGCGTGACGATGATGATCGCTTCACCCGGCTCAAGAACCGTCTGATCGCAACCCTTAAGTTGTTCTTGGCTACCATTCTTGCGGCGCAGGAGATTGTTGCCGGTTTCGCCGGGCGCGCCGCCGTCGAGTCCAAAAGGTGGCACCTCGCGCGAGCTTGACAGGATCGCGCAGTCCATGCGCTCAAGAAAGCGGATGACACGCCGCGTACCATCGCCGCTATTCCACTTGCCCACGCCGCCGGACCCGCGCCGGATCGAGAACTCCTCCAGCAGCACGGGATACCGTAGTTCTAGGATCTCGGGGTCGGTTAGGCGCGTGTTGGTCATGTGTACGTGCACGCCTGCGGCGCCACTAAAACCCGGACCGGCGGGCGCGCCCGAGCACAGCGTTTCATAGTATTGGACCTGCTCATTGCCGAACGTGAGGTTGTTCATCGTGCCTTGGGTGGAACCGAGTGCGCCAAGGGCCGCGAACAATGCGTTGGTCACGATCTGGCTCGTCTCGACGTTGCCGGCGACGACAGCGGCGGGGTATGTGGGGCTCAGCATCGAGCCGTCCGGAATGATGATCTCAATGGGCTTGAGGCATCCGGCGTTCATGGGGATCGGCTCGTCGACCATGACGCGGAACGTATAAAGGACGGCGGCGCGCGTCACTGGCTCAGGCGCGTTGAAGTTGTTGGCTTGTTGCTGGCTTGTCCCAGTGAAATCGACCCTTGCGGTGCGCGTCTCGCGATCAACGCTGATGCGCACCTCGACACACGTGCCTTGATCCATCTCCACGCGGAAATGACCATCCGACAAGCGCGCCAATAGCCGGCGCACGCTCGCTTCGGCGTTGTTCTGTATGTGCTGCATGTATGCCTTGACGACGTCGAGACCGAAATGCGCGACCATATTGTGAAGCTCAGCCTCTCCCTTGGCGCTGGCCGCGACCTGCGCCTTGAGATCGGCGATGTTTTTGTCAGGCTGTCGCGCAGGGTGTTTCGCACCTTGGAGCAGTGCGCGCGTCTCATCCTCAAGAAATCGTCCCTGATCGACGAGCTTCACATTATCGATGTAAACGCCCTCTTCCTCGATCGTCGTAGCGTGCGGCGTCATTGAGCCGGGTGTGATCCCACCGACGTCCGCGTGGTGGCCGCGGCTTGCTACGTAGAAAAGGATTTCGGTGCCTTGCTCATCGAACACTGGCGTGACGACCGTGATGTCGGGCAGATGCGTGCCGCCGTTGTAAGGCGCGTTCAGCATGTAGACGTCGCCCGAGCGCATTTCACTTCGGCGCAAGCGAATGATCGTCTCCACCGAGCGGTCCATAGATCCCAAGTGCACGGGCAGATGCGGTGCGTTGGCGACAAGATGCCCCTCCGTGTCGAAAATTGCGCAGGAGAAGTCGAGACGCTCTTTGATGTTGACCGACTGCGCCGTGTTGCGTAGCGCCTCGCCCATCTGCTCGGCGATGCTCATGAAGAGATTGTTGAATACTTCCAGCAGGACGGGGTCAGCCTCAGTGCCAAGTCGCTCGCGCGGGCGCGGTACGCTACGGCGAAGGACAAGATCGTTACGCGGCGAGACTTCGAGTTGCCAGCCGTCTTCGATCACCACAGTTTGGTTTGACTCGATCAGCAGCGCGGGGCCCATCAACTTCATGCCGGGATTGATCTGCTTGCGTAGGTAGACGGGTGCGTCGCGCCAGGCGCCGGACGAGTAGAACCGGGTTGTGTCATAGACCTGCGCGGACGCAGTTTCGCTTACGTTCTCAAGTGTGGTGCCCGGCCGAGCAACTTCGGCGACCTCGCCACCCCCGGCGGCCTCGACCTCGATCGCCGCAGCGAAGATGCTCTTTTCGGGCGAGATAAAGCCGAACCGCTGACGGTGCAGCATCTCGAAATCTCGCGCCATGATATCGGGCTCGGAAAACGGAATGGGCAAGGCCGTGTCGGCCCCCTCGTAACGCAGGTGCACGAATGTCTGGATTGCGATGTCGTCGTGCTCAACGCCTTCGTCGAGCAGCTCCTCTGTCGTTTCGCTTCCCAGGTCGAAGGCGAGGTTCTCGATCTTTCGCATCGTATCTGCGTTGAGTGGTACTTCGATGGAACGTTCGCGACTGGCGCGGATGTGTGCGAGCCCCATGCCATACGCAGAGAGTAGGCCCGACAGCGGGTGGATGAGGACTGCTTCAATTCCCAGCGTATCGGCGATGAGGCAGGCGTGCTGACCGCCTGCGGAGCCGAAGCAATTGAGCGCGTACTCGGTGACGTCGTAGCCGCGCTCGAGCGAGATATTTTTAATGGCGTTGGCCATGTTCTCAACGGCAATTCGGATAAAGCCGTCGGCGACCTCTTCGGGCGATCGTCCATTGCCGACCTGTTGCGCTAATTCGGCGAAGCCAGCGCGAACACCGTCAGAGTCGAGCGGCTCATCCCGGCCAGGGCCAAAGATTTTCGGAAAGAAGGCTGGGTCAAGCTTGCCCACCATCAGGTTTGCGTCGGTGACGGTGAGCGGTCCGCCGGCACGGTAGCATTTCGGCCCTGGGCTGGCGCCCGCGCTCTGCGGGCCCACGCGGAAGCGCGCGCCGTCGTAAGTGAGGATCGATCCTCCGCCCGCGGCCACCGTGTGAATGCGCAGCATGGGCACAGTTAAGCGCACGCCGGCGACTTGCGTTTCGAACGTTCGCTCATATTCGCCGGCAAAGTGCGAGACGTCGGTCGATGTGCCGCCCATGTCGAAGCCGATAACCTTATCGAAACCGGCGTGCTGGGCTGTCTCCGCCATGCCGACAACGCCGCCGGCGGGACCAGAAAGGATTGCGTCTCGTCCGCGGAACATTTCTGCTGATTTGAGGCCGCCCGAGGAGGCCATGAAGAGCACGCGTGTGTTTTCGTGGTCGAATGCGCTTGATACCCGCTCGACGTAGCGGCGCAGGATCGGCGACAGGTAGGCATCCGCCACGCTGGTATCGCCGCGGGCGACGATCTTGATGAGCGGGGAGACGGCGTGGCTCGCCGACACCTGACCGAAGCCCAGCTCGCGTGCGAGGGCTGCGGCTTGGCGCTCGTGCTCCGGATAGGCATAAGCGTGCATGAAGACGATGGCTACGGCGTCGATGCCATCGGCGCGCGCTTCCTTCAGTTGGGTTTCGAGGGAGGTGAGGTCGAGTGGCGTCTCAACCGTCCCGTCTGCGCGCACGCGCTCGATCGCCTCTACAACGCGGGAATAGAGCATCTCGGGTTTCACGATCTTCTTGGCGAAGATATCGGGTCGTGCCTGCGTGCCGATTTCGAGCTGGTCTTTGAGGCCGTGCGTGATGACGAGTAGCGTTGCGTCACCTTTGCGCTCCAAAAGTGCGTTGGTGGCAACCGTTGTTCCCATCTTCACCGATGCGATGCGCTCTGAAGGGATCGGGGCGTTGGTTGGCACACCAAGAAACTGGCGAATGCCTTCGAGTGCGGCGTCGCTATAGACGCTGGGGTGTTCGCTCAAGAGCTTGCGCGCAAGGACTTTCCCTTCTGGCGTTCGCGCAACGACGTCAGTGAAGGTGCCGCCGCGATCAATCCAGAATTGCCACTTGCCGCCGTTATTGTGCCCCGCCATGCGCCGGTTCCAAGATTAACAGTACTCTGTCAGCTATCGGCCATGACCGGACGCGTCAACCAGAGAGCTGAATTGAGGATCGCGCGCCCCATGAAGCTTTAGAAACCCTTGCCCATCTTTCTCTTCTTACCGGGAATTTCCGCCAGACACCGATTGCGCCCGGTGCAGGGCCTTCAAATCGCTGGAGAATGCCGATAAGGGTGTGCCATGTCGTGGATGGCTTTATCGAAGGCGATGCAATTGGAGAAAGGCGGGGCAATACGCGACGCGTTGGCGTCGTTGTGGGCGCGCCTCCGCTGTGATCGGCCAAGGGCGCCAGCGCCCGCGCATCGCACGGTGGCGTTCACGATTGCCGTCACGACGCTCGCTGCCAAAATGGCTAAGGCAGACGGCGTCGCGTCGCGTATTGAGGCGGAAGCCTTCGAGCGCCTCTTTAGGATTCCCGCTGGCGAGGAAAAGAACGTGCGGCGTCTCTACGATCTCGCCAAGCGAGACGCCGCCGGCTACGAGGCATATGCGACAAAGATCGGCAAGCTCTTGAAGGACGAGCCAGAACTCTTGCACTCGCTGCTCAAGTGCCTGTTCCATATCGCGACGGTCGACGGCATTCTGCATCCGCAAGAGGATGAGTTCTTGGACACGGTGGCGCAGCGGTTCGCAATAAGTCGAACCGAATTCGCCGCGATCCGTGCAAGCTTCGTTCATGATCCAGCGAGCCCTTATGAGATATTGGGTGTGCGCCCGGACATTTCCGATGCCGAGCTCAAGGCGCGCCACCGCGTGCTGGTCCGAGAAAACCATCCCGATCGCTTGATGGCGAGCGGCATTCCTGTCGAGTTTCGCGCTGCGGTTGACCGCAGGCTCGCCGCCATCAACGTGGCCTATGAGATGGTCTTGAAGGAGCGTGGCCTGAAGCCGAGCGTGTTGGAGCAGCGCGGTACGTGATGATGAAACCCGATAGCCGCCTCGTCGAAGCACTGCATCCCTCTCCCAACGTTGGGGTGCGCCGCGACGGTTGCCGGCCGCGCCTTATCTTGTTTCACTACACGGGGATGGAGTCGGCGGCGAAGGCGATCGATTGGCTCGCGCATCCTGAAAGCAGCGTGTCGTGCCACTACGTCATCGACGATACGGGACTGATTACGCAGATGGTGCCTGAGGCGGCACGCGCATGGCATGCCGGCGCTTCGCACTGGGCGGGTGAAACGGATATCAATTCGGTCTCGATTGGCATCGAGATCCAAAACCCGGGGCACGCTCAAGGCTACCCTGATTTTCCCAACGAGCAGATGCTGTCTGTAGCAGCGTTGAGCCGAGACATCGCCGCGCGGCATGCGATCAGGCCGGAAAGTGTGCTGGCACACTCCGATGTATCGCCCGGGCGCAAAATTGATCCTGGCGAGAAGTTTGATTGGGCGTGGCTTGCACATGTTGGCGTTGGTCATTGGACCGAGCCAGTGCCGGTAGATGCCATTGAAGCGGGTTGCGGCGTCGAAGACGAAGGCGCGCATATTGCAGAAGCTCAGACGTTACTGCGTCAATATGGGTATGGTGTGGAAACGCATGGGCGACTTGATGAGAAAACTCAGATCGTCATTCGTGCCTTTCAATTGCATTTCCGACCCGCGCGCATCGATGGCCTGCTCGATACCTCTACGCGCGATACACTGAAGCGGCTTATTGCGGCGCTGCCGGTGACCGTGACGGGGTGAGCCGCTTATGTCTGATTGTCGAAAGCGTCGTGCGCGCGGCGTACGGCGACGATCGAGGTGCGACATAAGGGCACCTCGAAAAATAACCCATACTCCGATTTATGCGAGTCTGATGCCTGACAGATTGATTCGGGCGGGGCACGATGGCGCAGATTGGGTTTTTCGATTCCGACAGGCGACTTGAGCTTCTGTCGAAGAAAGGTG
>JAAERO010000005.1 GCA_024230315.1 Hyphomicrobium sp. | reverse complement strand
GAACGCATAAAACAACCTCGCCTGATCCGCCGTTTGCCGTCCCATCATCGCCGTGCCCTCCGATCCCTGCCTCTCAAACAGGAATCAGCGTTCGCACCAATGATCAACCGACTTTTTCAACACTATCGGCACTTGGCGGACATCGGCGCACCCACGGAGGATGCCCGCTTTTGGGAGTAAAGCGGACACTTGCGTGGGCTCCGCACCACCTTCACTGACACAAGCGGAAATCTCTCGCTCCAGCATCAAGCAAGTGCCGTGTTGATGTCCGGCGCTCGCGCTTCATGCTGGAAGCATGGCTCCGCCCCACTATGTGATGCATGTCTTCGACATGACGCGAAGCATGACTTCGTCATGACGCGCAGCTTGTTTTCGGCCTATACTGCTGCCTTCCTCTTTGGATAGGAGACTAAGACCATGGCAACTCTCGACGAACTCGCGCAGATCGACGGAGTTGTCGTTGCATTCGAGTTTGCCCCTGACGGTAAGCTTCTACGTCACAAGGGAAACGCGGCAACATCGCCAGAGATGGCGGCGCTGGCAGCGCAGTTTTGTGCCGCTGTTACGATGAGCTTCGACACTGTGGCGAAGGCCTTCACAAAATTGACCAACACGTCTTGGCTCCCACAGCACGGCTGGGTCTACTCGGGCGGGGACTATACGGTCGTAATTGGCAGCAAGGGCCATAAGGGTCTATTCATCAAGACCAACAAGGCCGACCCCAACCAGCTTTTCCAATTGCTTTCCGGTGATCTCTGAAGCACCGTAGCGCGCCCTTTCGACCGGTGCAGCCAATGTCCGCTTTGAGTCACAAACCAAAATGCGAGCGCGAGTCAGGGGCGTCCGCTCTACCCCCTAAGGCAGACATGCGGCCAGATGCCGATAAACTCTGCTAGGTGCCTGAGTTGAAGTGGGACCAATAATGTAACGCTGTGAAACCGACAGGCGGCTCGCGCCTGCGCTATCGATTAAGGGCACAGTCCCTCGGCAGCGGTCACGTGCGCCCGTTTGGAGCCGGCGCCGTCAGTTCGGCAGAGACTTCTGCGCTTTCTCGTCCTCGGCCGCAGTTTTGGCGCGTTCCAAGTCCGCGGTGAAATCTTCAAGCTCATCCTGCGTCATCGCTCGAACATCATACCATTTTTCAGCTTGAGAGATGACGACGACGTCCGTCATGGATTCTTTCGACGAGGAGATAATCAGATCGGCTTCCGCTTCCGTGATCTCAATCGCTTTGTGATAACGCTTGGAGCGATGTGGGTACCACGTCATCTTGCCAATCGCTTTCTTAGCTCCAGAAGCCCAAAGGACCGGCCACCGCCGACAGCATAGATGCGAGACGCGCTCAGCTCAACGCCCGAAGCGCCGCTCGATTGCGGCACAGTCACTTCCAACATACTGCGGGGAGGCGCGCCCATTCAACGAACAGGCGCGCCATCTGGTAAACGCAATCCGTGATTGTAGCGTGCGCAGGCAATGCCAAAGTCAGAGCATGCCTGCTCGCACGGCGAGTTCGCTTTCCTTCGCGACCCGCTCGAACGTCTCGGCGGCGCTCTTGATCCGGTCCATGAGATCGCCGCCTTCGAACGGCAGGAGTCGAAGAACTTCATACTCTCGCGACGACGCGGGAATTCCCATCGTCCGGGGCTGTAGTCGACTGCCTGTCCGGCCTTGTACTTGTGCTTTGGCACCGAGAGTCCTCAGCAGAACTGCCTAGGCGAGTTCGATCTGGGCAGCCTTCTTGCCACGGCCGCGAGGATCATCCTCAAGGATAAAGCTGATTTTGTCGCCCTCGTTAAGCGCAGGGATACCTGCGGCCTCAAGAGCGCTCGCGTGAACAAACACGTCCTGACCGCCGTCGGCCGGCGAAATAAAACCAAAGCCTTTGGTGCTGTTGTAGAACTTCAAAGTACCTGTGATACGCATTGAATTGCGCCTTTCCCGAAACGCGCGAACAAAACCAGCCATGAACAGGCCGCGCGCTCGACCTGGCAGCTCAGTTGTGAGGAAAGGCGAACGGCCCCGTTTTGACCAGCAGGCGAAACCACAAATACCGAGGGCGAACTCCCTCTTGGGGCACGCCAGCTCAGCACCCTATGAGCCTCACATGCCGCAAATGCAAGCGGTATATCGGCGCTTCTGGCTTCGGCCCCAGTATCGGCTGTTTCTCAACGCTAGCGGGTGGTTCGGCGCTGTAACGGATATCGTTTACTATCGTAAAGGTTGCGGATCTGCTTTGCGTCAAATCTGTTATCGTTTGCCTCAACCACAGTCCCAAACAGCACGTCGGTGGGAAGCTCTTCAATAGCAAAGCGCAATGCTTCCGCGCCGGAATCAAACCTACGATACGCCACTGGTCGCGGGCTGGCCCCCCGACTCTTGCAAGCAAACACCTCTGCGGGAGCGTCATAATCGAAATCACTCATGTTCAATATATGGTGTGCGCCGGTGAAAATTGCATCAGCCGGGCCAAAATGATGTTTCTTGCTTTCTGAACCGCACCATGAGATAAGCCCGCATCGCTTGAGACGAACTTGAGCGACCATCGGCGCTCCAGCCGCGTGAAAAGGACTTGGGTTTGGGCCATTCGTTACGAAGGTAGGCCCCTCGTTTGTCCTCCTGTTGAGCGCTTCTGATACTTCCTCACATGACAGCCCAGGCCACGCGGGGCGTCTCTATGCTTCTCCGCGTTCGTTCGCGCGCGGCTGACACAGGCTCAGCCGGGCTCGTCGTGCGCGCTATATGAAAGAGCTTGAATTGACCACGTTTTCCAAACTTGGACTGAACTCCGCACTGCTTAAGACGCTTGACGCGGAGCGTTACACGACGCCGACCCCCATTCAGGCGCAAGCCATCCCAAGCGTTCTGGAGGGAAAGGACCTACTGGGTATCGCGCAGACGGGCACCGGAAAGACGGCAGCCTTCGCGCTGCCGATCCTGCACAGACTCGCCGCCAACCGTCGTCCCGCCCAGCGCCAAGGCGCGCGCGTGCTCGTTCTGTCGCCGACACGAGAATTGGCATCGCAAATTGCCCAGAGCTTCAAAACCTATGGCCGCCAATCGGGCGTGTCCGTCACAGCAATGTTTGGCGGCGCACCGTTCAGGCGCCAGGTCACCGCTATGAGCCGCGGCGTCGACGTTCTCGTCGCGACGCCTGGTCGGCTCATCGACCACTTAGAACAGCGCAGCGTCGTGCTATCGGGCACGGAGATCCTTGTTCTTGATGAAGCCGACCAGATGCTCGACATGGGCTTCATTCGGCCCATCCGCCAGATCATTTCCAAGATTTCTGCAAGGCGGCAAACCCTTTTCTTTTCCGCCACCATGCCGCGCGAAATCGGCAAGCTTGCCGGTGATATGCTGCGCAATCCTGTACGCGTTTCCGTAGCGCCGGTGGCAAAAACGGCCGATCGTGTGACGCAGAAAGTCATCCACGTTGAGGGGCAAAGGAAAAAATCGCTTCTGGTCGAACTGTTCGCCGACTCTGCGATGCAGCGCGCTCTCGTCTTCACGCGCACTAAGCGCGGCGCAGATAAAGTTGCTCGGCATTTGGAAGCTGCCGGCATCAAGGTCGCCGCAATCCACGGCAACAAGAGCCAGGGGCAGCGAGAGGCGGCGCTCGGCGCGTTCCGATCCGGGCGCATTCGCGGGCTCGTCGCAACTGACATCGCCGCACGGGGCATCGACATCGACCAGGTGACGCACGTCGTCAACTACGAGCTTCCCAACATCCCTGAAAGCTACGTTCATCGTATTGGGCGCACCGCCCGCGCCGGCGCGGAAGGCATTGCCATATCGCTGTGTGACAACGAGGAGCGTGCTTTTCTTCGCGACATCGAGCGTCTCACCCGTCAATCGATCCCGAGCATGGATCGCCGCGGCGACTCCGCACTTGTCGTAGACCAGCGCGATCACACCGCACCAGCGGCCGATTCAAACGGCAGTTCGCGGCGCGGAGCGTCCGCTCGTCCCAAGCGATTCCAGAAACGGCGTAAGGGCGAAACGCGAGGTGGAAAACCGAAGCCCAAGCAGCGCCGCCACCGTGTGGACTTCCCTGCGGCGTCGTCAACGGCACCATCGTTGTAAAGGATTCTACGGTACTCACGGACGCCAAGCATGGCTGAGCCATGAAGCAGGAATGACGTGGGGCGAGCGGTCGGCGTTTTCGGGCCGAGGATGACCGATGTGGCGGGCTAGCGCTGCGCCGCGGCCGGCTCAATGTAGATTTCGCCATCGCGCCAGATACAGACGTGGGCGTCCGGGCTCTCTAGTAGAGCAACGAGATCGTACAGCATCGTTGTTTTCTCCGTCGGATTAAGGACAGATACGGTTGTCCTTTGTTCATGGGAGGCAACTTGAGACGAATGCGCTTCTCAGTCTGTTCCCCAAGAAACACGTCGTGCTTTTGCAGGCGGCACGAAAGGTCGCCATTTTCCGTTTGCCCTTTTGTCATCCCGGCCGCGATGGGTTGCGCAGCGAGCCGGACTAGAGGCGGGATGTTGGACGTCTCCACACGCGGCCTTCTTCGGCGCCGGGCGGGCTAGCTCCTCCTTGGAGGGGCCCACCCTGCACCCGGTGCGACGTTGGGCGAGCTTGCCGCGTACCCATTCGATTTCCACAAAGCCCGCGGTCGTGTATCTCGCTCACCTGAAGTCACGCGAAGGACCTTCACTGCCGATGAACCCCCAAACGAGAGCGAAGAGCTAAGGCAATGCACGATTCAACCGGGGCGGCAGAGCGGGGCCCGCAACAAGGCGAGACGCAAGAGGCCGCGAGCGGGCGAATGAGTGACCTGGAACGCCAGATCCAGCGCCGGCGCACCTTCGCGATCATTTCTCACCCGGACGCGGGCAAGACGACGCTCACCGAAAAGCTTTTGCTGTTCGGCGGCGCCATACAGCTTGCCGGGCAGGTCAAGGCGAAGAAGGACAGGCGCGGCGCGCGCTCCGACTGGATGGCGACCGAACGAGCACGTGGCATCTCGGTGGCAGCCTCGGTGATGACCTTCGAGTACGACGGGGCCGTCTTGAACCTGCTCGATACCCCAGGTCACGAAGACTTCTCCGACCATACGTATCGGACACTGACGGCGGTTGACTCGGCCATCATGGTTATCGACGCCGCCAGAGGTATCGAGGCGCGCACGCGCAAGCTGTTTGAGATCTGCCGGCTGCGCGACATCCCCATCATCACCTTCATCAACAAGATGGACCGGGAAAGCCGTGAGCCGATCGAACTGCTCGACGAGATCGAGAAGGTGCTCGCCCTCGATACCGCACCAATGGTCTGGCCCATTGGCAAGGGGCGTAAATTCCGTGGCACATATGACCTCGTTCAGCCACGCATACGCCGCGTCGATGAGAACCCCGAAGGTCTGCCGATCTCAGGCTCAGATGATCCGGTCTTCGAGACATTACTCGAAGACGAGCAAGTGAACGACTGGCGCGAGGAGATCGCGCTCGTTCGAAACGCGTGCGGCCGCTTCGATTTACAGGCCTTCCGCGAAGGCACGCTTACGCCGGTGTATTTCGGCAGTGCGCTCAAAAACTTTGGCGTGCGCGATATCTTGCACGCGCTCGTAGCCCATGCGCCGCCGCCGCTGGACCGGAAGGCGGCAACACGGATCGTGGCAGCGGCTGAGCCGGCCATGACGGGGGTCATCTTCAAGATTCAGGCGAACATGGACGCCAACCATCGCGACCGCATCGCGTTCATGCGGATCTGCTCGGGCCGTTTGGTGCGGGGCATGAAGGTCAAGCATGTCCGCACGGCTAAGACCATGGCGCTGCAAACCCCGCAGTTCTTCTTTGCGCAGGATCGCTCGCTTGCCGAAGAAGCCTACGCCGGTGACATCGTTGGCATCCCCAACCGCGGCAGCTTGAGAATCGGCGACGCCCTGACGGAAGGCGAGGACATCAGGTTTCTTGGCATCCCAAGTTTTGCGCCCGAGATTTTGCGCCGCATAAGGCTCGAGGACGCAATCCGCGCCAAGAAACTCAAAAAAGCCCTGAGCGAGATGGCCGAGGAGGGCGTCGTCCAGCTCTTCCAACCACTTGACGGCATGCAGCCCATCGTGGGCGTCATTGGCAACTTGCAACTGGACGTTCTCGCCGACCGGCTCGGCGACGAATATGGACTCCCCATAACCTACGACGCTGCGCCCTGCGACGCCGCGCGCTGGATTACGTCCGAAGACCCCGTCGCATTGGAACAGTTCATTGCAAGCAACAGGTCAAGCGTCGCCACAGATCTCAATGGGGATCATGTCTTTCTTGCCGCCTCGGTCTTCAACTTGACGTGGACGCAGGAAAAAAATCCCAAGATCGCGTTTGCCGATATCAAGGCCATCGACCGGTCCTGACGGCGCCGGGAAAAAATAGACCGATGCGGTGTCGGACCCGATCATGCTTGCCGGCTTATTCCCCGCGAAAGCCCGTCGCCAAAACGTAAAGCTCAGCGGAGTGTTGCCGGCTTGCGGGCGGTTTCACGTGGCGCACGCTGGCAAACTTGCGCTTCAACAGATCGAGTAGCTCGCGCTCCGTGCCGCCCTGGAACACCTTGGAGAGGAACACGCCACCCTCGCTCAGCACATCGAACGCGAAATGTGCCGCCGCCTCCGCCAGTCCCATGATGCGCAAGTGGTCAGTGCGCGTATGCCCGATCGTCGGTGCGGCCATATCGGAGAGCACCACGTCAGCGCGGCCATCACGCAACAGCGCTTTCAATGTGTCCTCAGCCTCGGGAGCCATAAAATCAAGCAGCAAGACGTCCACGCCGGCCAGCCGTTGCATGTCCAGTATATCGATGGCAATCACCTGCCCCTTGCCGCTCACCGAATGTACGCGCTCAGCGGCGATCTGGCTCCAGCCACCCGGAGCTGCCCCGAGATCGACCACACGCCGTCCCGGTTTCAAGAAGTGATATTTATCGTCCATCTCTTTCAGTTTGAAGGCGGCACGCGAGCGGTACCCTTCCCGCCTCGCTGCCGCCACGTAGGGGTCATTCAGTTGTCGTTCGAGCCAACGTTGCGATGACGCACTGTGCTTGCGCGCGCGCTTCAGCTTTACATGAAGCTGACGTTGCCCGCCGCTAAGTCCGCCCCGGTCCTTGCTCATGTCATTTGTCCCAAAAGAGGTAAGGCCCCTAGCGCCGCCGTCGCGGGCGGCGACGGCGGCCCTGCCGGTAGACGCCGTCCTCGCCCATCAGCGTGGTGAGAATACCCTCGCGCAGGCCGCGATCGGCGACACGCAGGCGCTCGCACGGCCACATGCGCAGCACCGCTTCGAGGATCGCGCAGCCTGCCAGAACCAGATCGGCCCGGTCGCGGCCGATGCACGGTTCCGCCACGCGCTGCTCGTAAGTGCGCCCCAGCAGGTCGTAGCTGACTGTACGCACCTGTTCGGATTTAAGCCAGCAGCCGTCGACGCGATTGCGGTCATAACGCGGGAGCTTGAGCTGAACGCCGGCAACAGTCGTAACGGTGCCCGAAGTGCCCAGCATATGCACCCGCCGGCCGTTCATTTTTTGCGAAATGGTGTGGTCGGTCTCGAACGGGTGCAGCATCTCCATGGTGTGATCAACCATCGCCTCGAAGGCGTCGGGCGTCACGTGGCGGCCGCCGAACCGTTCAGCCAGCGTGACCACACCAAGCGGCAACGACGTCCACGCCACCATGCTGTTTTGCGCATCCAGGCGACCGATGAACCGCTGAACGCGGTGGCGCCATCGCGCCAAGTCAAGCAAGATGAGCTCAGAAGAGCCGCCGCCAATGTCGAATACCAAGACATAGTCGCAGGTGGCATCAATCAGCGCAGCCGAACCCGAGACGGCAAGGCGCGCTTCCGTCTCTGGAGTGAGGACCTCGATGTCGATCCCGGTCTTTTCGCGCACGTCAGCGATGAAATCCAAACCGTTCGCGGCGACACGGCAGGCCTCTGTTGCGACGAACCGTGCCCGGCGCACACGTGCTCGCTCCAGCTTCGCCGCGCACACCTTCAGTGCGTCGATCGTACGCTGCATGGCTTCATCGGAAAGACGTCCGGTTTGGGTCACGCCCTCACCAAGCCGAATAATGCGCGAGAAGGCGTCAACGACGCGAAAGCCGCGCCGCGATGGCCGGGCCAGCAAAAGACGGCAGTTGTTGGTGCCCAAATCGAGTGCGCCGTAGATGTGATCGCGCGCGTCTTGCGACGGCGGCACAGCAACAACATCGCGCGGCTGAGCAGAAGATTGCCGCGGCTGTTCGTCGAACGTTTTGTCCGATTGCGGTACTGGCGGAGCCACCGGATCCGTGCCCGGCTTGCCTATCGGCGCCTCACGGACTGTGGGCTTTGTGTTCGGCGCATGACCGGCGCCGCCATCGTCGGGAATGCCCTTCAAAGCCCTACTCCAGCGCCTGGCTTCGCGGCTACCGGCAACACTACCGATACCGCCCGTCATCAGGCGTCTTCTGGATGACTCTTGTGGTACACTTTAGCAGCAAATACGGCCCGGTAAAGCTTGCGCTATCTACCGTATAAATCATTGTATTCGTGAGGGCAGCCGCGGCTGGGTTTTGTCATAAATGCGAATCATTTCTTTCTTCGCCTTCGTTCTGTTCACACTCGTTGCGACATCAGCGGGCGAACTCTCGCAGATTCAACGCACGCGTTTGCTTGCCGCTTATCCCGATCACCTGCAGCGCATCGAGGGCAGCGTGCTTATCTGGCGCGACGGCACGCGCATGCCCCTCGACGACGGTGGGGGCGAGAAGGTTTTCGAGGATTGGCTCAACGCTCCCGACATCGAGGATACGTTGTCGGTGACGTATCCTCGTGGCGATGCCTCGCCGCACGCTAAGGACATCGATCCCGGACGCGCGCGCAATGAAGCGTTCTTCAACAAGGTCTATGGCGATTGCCGCAACCGTGAGGTTGCCAAGAACCTCGTGAGCATCGTCTGGCTGCCAAGCAAGAAGGGGCAACGCTTAGCGTTTAACAAAATCAATGGAGCTGCTGCTGCCCTAGAGGCGGTGAGCCGCGATCTCGATCAGCTCCCGGCACGCTTCGACAGGTACCTCTTTCCCTCCGGCGGCACGTACAATTGCCGCGTCATCGCCGGCACCAGCCGCTTGTCCGCCCACAGCCACGCCATCGCCATCGATATCGCTTTGCGCCGCACCGACTATTGGCGCCAAGCCAAGCCCGGCAAGGACGGTACTTATGCCTACAAGAACAAAATCCCAATGGAGATCGTGCGTATATTTGAAAAGCACGGCTTCATCTGGGGCGGCAAGTGGCACCACTACGATACGATGCACTTTGAGTATCGCCCCGAGCTGTTGGGGAACGATCGCTAGGCGTGCGCCCCTTCCTTGCGAAGCGCAAACCGAGCTGTTATATGGCCGTCCGGCGGTCATCGCCGCTCCCGGTCCCGGCATTGGGGGATCGTCTAATGGTAGGACTGCAGACTCTGACTCTGCCTATCTAGGTTCGAATCCTAGTCCCCCAGCCACCCTTCCCTGACATACTAAGAATACGCTTTGCTCTCTTCGTGCGATCCGCGCCATAGGTGAAGTTGTGAGCAGCGTCCTCACGGGGGCTCAAGCCTTTGCCGAGTTTGAGTACGCGCCGAGACCCCGGCCCACCTGCGTCATTGCCTCTTCCAGAAACCGGCGAATGGCAATGGGATCGGCAAGAACAGGCAGCGCCAGGTCCTCACCACCGGTACCGTGGACGGTGATCTGCCCAAAGTTGAACAACCGGCCCCAAATACCTTGAGAAAGCGCCGCCTCCTCAACGGCACGTAGTTGAATCTCTTTCGTGTCACGGTAGAGAAATCCGCGCTTGTAGATCAGGCGCTCGTTGGTCAACCCGACTTCGGTGGTCCAGATGGAGACTAAGAGCCAAAGGAACAGCACGAAACCCACACCCGCGGCCAAAATTGCCGCCAGTGGAATGGCTTGGGTATAGAAGCCCGCATTGCCCAGATAAGTCGGTTAGAGAGAGGCCCAACTTACCGATTCAGATATTATCATCAGCATCTTAGGCGAATAGATGCGGGGTCATAATGGTGCACCCAACGGGTGAAGCAAAATCCGATGCGTCCCGGCT
>JAAERO010000004.1 GCA_024230315.1 Hyphomicrobium sp. | reverse complement strand
TAACACCAAACGGCCAGACTTGACGCTCGCCAGCCACAGTGGCGGCAAGTGAGGGTCTGATTACCGCAGTTCCTGCTTCGAGGAACGGAAATTGGCGCACTCCATCATCGATGCAGTGTCATCCGGGGAATGTCGGTTAAGGTGAAAGCGAAGCGCGGATGGCAGCAAGCTCTGTCTTTGGATCGTCGAACTCTTCGAACGCGTGCGATATGCGCCGGTACCAGTAGCGGGCGTTATCGTGATCACCCTCGATCTTGTGGAGGACGGCGTGCAGCCAGTCGGCGGTCGCATCGCCTTCAAGGTGTTGCGTAGCCTTGTGCGCTGCCTCCCACTCGCCGTCCATCGCGAGGTCGATTGCCTTGATCAGCTCCTCTTTTGTTGCTGCCATTTCTCCCAACCTTTCGCGCGCAAATGACACGCGGGACAATGGCCGCACCCATAGCCCCAGGTGTGACGGCGCGAGCGAATGCCAAGATAGCAGGTGTGCGTATCCTCGACGATCAGTTCGGTAAACGGCGTGCCCCCAAGCTGCTCGGCGAGAGCCCAAGTGCCGGCCTTGTCGATCCACATGAGCGGGGTTACGAGTGCAAAGTCGGCATCCATGCCGAGCGAAATGGCTTTGCCCAGCGCTTGAAGTGTTTCGTTGCGGCAGTCAGGGTAGCCCGAATAGTCCGTTTCGCACATTCCACCAACGAGAATGCACATACCGCGGCGGTAAGCCAGGGCGGCGGCATAAGTGAAAAACAGGAGATTGCGGCTCGGCACAAATGTGGAGGGAAGGCCGGCAGCGGTCAGCTCAATCTCGGCATCGCGGGTCAGCGCGGTGTCGCTGAGGCGCCCCAGCTCTGGAAGCTCCAGCATGTGGTCCGGCCCAAGGCGCTCGCCCCAGTGTGGGAGCAGCGTGCTCAGGCTTTCGCGTAACGTATGACGTTGTCCGAGCTCGGCCGCGTGCCGTTGACCATAAGAGAAGCCGACCGTCTCGACGCGCTGATAGCGGTCGAGCGCCCAGGCGAGACAGACGGTGGAGTCCTGCCCGCCAGAGAAGAGCACCAATGCCGCGTTCTCCGTCATGTGTGCAGCGTTCGTCCTGTTATGGCTAAAGGCTGCGACCGTCGAAGGGTGTGATCGTGAGTTCGTCCAGATCAATATCGTGGAGACAACGAACGTTGATTGCGACCATCTCCACGCCATCAGGACTCGTCCCGCGAGCAAACGAGCCGACGCCGCAGTTTTTGCAGAACAAGTGGTGGATCGCCTTCTTGTTGAATTGGTAGTCGGTGAGGGAATCGGCGCCAGAGCTGAGCTTGAAGCTCGCCCCCGGAACGAAGGTCAAGAGCGCGCCACGCTTCTGGCAGATCGAACAATTGCACGACATAACGCTGGCCAGGTCGGTTTCGACCTCGTAACGAACCTTGCCGCAGTGGCAGCCGCCATTGAGGGTACGGGCTTCAGACATGACGGTTCCTTGGCAACGCTGCCAGGCGCCCACCCAATTGGTGATGGTAAGTCACACTTTCGGGTCTTTGCGCTGGTGACAAGAGCGGTTAAAACGCGGCCGGACCCTCCCACGGCCCCGCGCGACCTGCAACTCATAAGGTAAAGCCCATGACCGTCATCATCGACATTATCGGCCGCGAGATTCTCGACAGTCGCGGCAACCCAACCGTCGAGGTCGACGTCGTTTTGGAGGACGGCGCCTTTGGTCGCGCCGCGGTGCCCTCAGGCGCGTCGACAGGTGCGCACGAGGCCGTTGAGCTGCGCGACGGAGAAGCTGCGCGGTATCAGGGCAAGGGCGTCACCAAGTCCGTCGATGCGGTTAACGGTGAGATCTACGATGCGCTCGGCGGTATGGACGCAGAAGACCAGCGCGGCGTCGATGAGGCTCTCATCAAGCTGGATGGAACCAAAAGCAAGAGCCGGCTCGGTGCTAATGCCATCCTGGGCGTCTCGCTTGCCACTGCCAAGGCTGCTGCAGAAACCAGCGGGCTTCCGCTTTATCGCTACATTGGCGGCGCGGGCGCGCACGTGTTGCCCGTGCCGATGATGAACATTGTCAACGGCGGCATGCATGCCGACAACCCGATCGACATCCAAGAGTTCATGATCATGCCTGTCGCGGCAGACACATGTGCAGATGCCATACGCATGGGTGCGGAGATCTTTCACACGTTGAAGAAGGCGTTGAAGGAGGCCGGCCTTAACACAAACGTGGGCGACGAGGGTGGCTTTGCGCCTAATTTGAAGTCGGCCGAGGAGGCGCTCAGCTTTATTATGAAGGCGATTGAGACGGCTGGTTATAAGCCGGGCGACGACGTGATGCTCGCACTCGACTGTGCCTCGACCGAATTCTTCAAGGACGGGGAATACAACCTGGCTGGCGAAGGCAAGTCCCTCGATGCGGGAGGAATGGTCAAATACTTGGCCGACCTCGTTCAGCGCTATCCCATCATTTCGATTGAGGACGGGATGGCGGAGGATGACTGGGAGGGTTGGAAGGCCTTGACCGAGGCCATCGGCGCGCGTTGCCAGCTTGTCGGAGACGACCTCTTCGTCACCAATACCAAACGGCTTTCGCAAGGCATCGCCAAGGACATCGCCAACTCGATCCTCGTAAAGGTGAACCAGATCGGTTCGCTATCAGAGACCTTGGATGCCGTCGTCATGGCTCAGCACGCAGGTTATACGGCAGTCATATCGCACCGCTCCGGCGAGACAGAGGACTCCACCATTGCGGACCTCGCCGTGGCAACGAATGCCGGCCAGATCAAAACGGGTTCGTTGTGCCGCTCCGATCGGCTTGCAAAGTATAACCAACTCATGCGTATCGAGGACGAACTGGGTGCGGTGGGGCGCTATGCGGGAAAAAGCGTTATTCGCGGGACAAGGCCCACTTAACGCTGTTTTTTGGCCTGTAGGTCGTGTGAGGAAGCGTAGTGGCGCGAAAGCGGCACAGGGCTTTACCTGAGATTAAGGAGGTGCGTGGCATAAAACTGGGGTTCACCAGTTTTGTGCGGCGTATCCAAAGTTATGCGTCAGTTAAATCATGATCGGCAATCGAGGCCACGGCAGGTGACGGTGTTGCTTCTCTGCCTGGGTATGACGGCCTACTTTGCCCATCATGCGCTCAATGGCCGACACGGCCTCGAGGTACGATCCACGCTGATCGAGCGATCAGCTCTGTTAGAGTTTGAGATCAAAAGCCTTGAGGCCGTGCGCGCCAAGCTTGAGTGCGACGTGGCCCTGCTGGCGTCGGAGTTCCCCGATCCCGATATTGTCGAAGAGTTTGCGCGCGACGTTTTAGGCTTTGTCGATCCTATTGATCGCGTGGTGATCCGCCGCTAAGACCCCGGTTAGGGGGCATCCGCCAACTCTCCCATCCAGCGAGCCTCCCAAGGACCGGCGTATGCTTATTCTGGCCTGTTCTATCTGTACCTTCAGGTGGTGTCCTTGGGGCCGTTCTGGTCATCGACACCGGGCTCTTGTAGATTTCAGGTAAATCAGTACGCGCCGCCGGTGAATCTCCGCAGCGTAATCGTCACAGCCAAGAGCCTGGGGAAGCCCAATGGCGCCAGCCAAAGTGCAACGCAACCAGAGCCGCTCTTCTTCGGGCAAGGCGACGTCGTCGCCCCGAGCAAAGAGGCAGGCGGCGATACCCAAAGCTTTCACACGCGAGGAGCGGCTTGACGCCTTCCGCATGATGCTGCTGATCCGCCGCTTTGAGGAGAAGGCCGGTCAGCTCTATGGCATGGGGCATATCGGTGGCTTCTGCCATCTCTATATCGGTCAGGAAGCGGTGGTCGTGGGGATGCAGGCCAATTTGAAACCCGCTGACCAGGTGATCACGGCCTATCGCGACCATGGCCATATGCTGGCAGCCGGCATGGATCCCAAAGGCGTAATGGCAGAGCTCACCGGCCGCCGAGGCGGTTACTCCAAGGGCAAGGGCGGCTCCATGCACATGTTCTCCATCGAAAAGCATTTCTATGGCGGGCACGGCATCGTCGGCGCAACGGTACCGCTGGGTGCTGGGCTGGCATTCGCCAACAAGTACCGTGGCAATGACAACGTCGCCTTGTGCTACTTCGGCGACGGCGCAGCGAACCAGGGACAAGTCTACGAGACGTTTAATATGGCGCAGCTGTGGGGGCTTCCTGTCGTGTTCATCATCGAAAACAACAGGTACGCGATGGGGACGGCAATCGAACGGTCCTCATCGACCACAAACCTTTCACAGCGGGGCCTCTCGTTTGCAATCCCGGGCGAGCAAGTCGATGGCATGGACGTGTACGCAGTGCGCCAAGCAGGCGCGCGCGCGATCGAACGTGCCCGCTCGGGCAAAGGGCCAATCATTCTAGAGATGATGACATATCGCTACCGCGGCCATTCGATGTCGGACCCGGCCAAATATCGTACCCGTGAAGAGGTGCAAAAAGTGCGCGAGACGCACGACCCAATTGAGCATGTACGCGAGCAACTGTTGGACGAAGGTTTGACGGACGACGAGTTGAAGAAAATCGACCGCCAAATGCGTGATGTCGCGAACGTGGCTGCCGATTTTGCACTCTCCGACACCGAACCCGATCCGACAGAACTCTATACCGACGTGGTCGTAGCTAACTGAGCTGCGCGGAGACGAGACGCGATGCCGACGCAAATTCTGATGCCAGCGCTGTCGCCGACCATGGAGGAGGGGACACTTGTCAAATGGCTCGTTGAGGAAGGCCAGGATGTCAAATCCGGTGACGTGATCGCCGAAATCGAGACCGATAAAGCGACAATGGAAGTCGAAGCGGTTGATGAGGGAAGGCTTTCCAAGATTCTCATTCCGGCAGGCACCGAAGGCGTAAAGGTCAATACGCCAATTGCGGTGATCGACACCGAAGACGACAGCGAAGAAAGCCAAGCAGGCGAAATCCCCGATACTAAACCGGCAGCTATCGATAAGGGCCATGCTGATGCCCGCCCCTTTGATGTCGATGTCAAGGCGCCGCGCATCGGGGCGGGCACCCAATCCAAGCTTGAGATCACGCTCGGAACCGAGACTGTCGTCGTCACGATGCGTGAAGCGCTGCGTGACGCCATGGCTGAGGAAATGCGCCGCGACCCAGACGTATTCCTCATGGGGGAGGAGGTGGCGGAGTATCAGGGCGCCTACAAGGTGAGCCAGGGCTTGCTGGAAGAGTTCGGAGGGAAGCGCGTCATTGACACGCCCATTACCGAGCAAGGATTTGCTGGCGTTGGAGTGGGCGCTGCGTTTGCGGGCCTAAAGCCCATCGTGGAATTCATGACCTGGAACTTTGCGATGCAGGCCATTGACCAGATCATCAATTCAGCTGCAAAGACACGCTACATGTCGGGCGGCCAGGTGAGCGTACCGATCGTCTTTCGCGGGCCGAATGGGGCCGCCGCCCGCGTCGCCGCCCAACATAGTCAATGTTATTCAGCCTGGTATGCGCACGTGCCGGGTCTCAAAGTTATCGCTCCCTCAACGCCCGCTGATGCGAAGGGACTTCTGAAAAGCGCGATCCGGGATCCCAATCCGGTCGTCTTTCTCGAAAACGAAGTCCTCTACGGGAGCAGCGGCGCGGTGCCGACAGGTGAAGATTGGATCGTGCCGATTGGAAAAGCGCGGATCGCGCGCGAGGGACGGCATGTCACCATCGTATCGTTTGCGCGCGGAATGACATGCGCCTTGGAAGCTGCCGATCAACTCGCCAAAGAGGGTGTCGAGGTCGAAGTTATCGATTTGCGGACATTGCGTCCCCTCGATCTGGAGACGGTGTTAAGGTCGGTTCGCAACACGAATCGCATAGTCACGGTGGAGGAAGCGTGGCCGGTGTGTTCGGTAGGCTCCGAAATCTGCGCCCAAGTGGCGATGCAAGCTTTTGATGATCTCGACGCCCCGCCGGTGAAGGTCTCGGGCGCGGATGTGCCAATGCCCTATGCGGCAAATTTGGAGGCGCTGGCGCTTCCCTCCGTCGGTCAGGTCATTGCGGCGGTCAATTCGGTACTTTACGTGTAAATCTACAAAGGAGGACGAGCGATGGACGATGAGCTTCCAGTTGAGCTCGATCCACCCGACGGCGTTGAAGAGTCGGAACTCGCAGTTGAAGTGCTACGCGCCTGGATCGGCGATGGATCCCTGCTCGTATCGCTTAATTCATCGGCGTTTGGAGACCACGTGGCAGATTGGGGGCGCCTTTTGGCAGAGGTCGGCCATCACGTTGCTAAGGCTGCAGTTCTTAACGGCTACATGGAGGAGGACGAGGCGCAAGCCGCCCTGCGGGAGGCCTTCACGAACAGCTTTGAGACATCGTCGGGCAGCATGTCTGGTCAGCTCAAAGGACAGACGAAGCATTGAGGCAGGTCGAGGGACGACAAGCAATGAGCGAGGCGGAAATTCTCGACGGCCTATTTAACGCGCTGCAGGCGATCATATCGGTTGTGTCGCTGTTCTTCGTGATCGTGTCCGGCTACATCGCGGCGCTCTACTTTTTTTTCGGGAGGTCGAGCTTCTTCCTGCGCACACTCGCGTTCTCGTTGTTGTCAATCGGCCTGGTGTTTCTCGGCGGCACAGCTCTTGTCGTTCAAACGATGCAGGACCGCCTGTTATCGGCGTGGGGACAGTTGCCATCACCTGTGATCTCAGCAGTTGATTTGCGCAACCCGCTACCCATCGAAGCCGGCATGGCGTTCACTCAGCAGGAACTAGGGGTTGCTATTGGCTGGGCGGTTGGAGTGACAGTCTATATAGCGCTTGCCTATCTCACCTTCGTTCATGACTGGTCGAAGAACGCGACGTTGGACGCTACTTGAGGGGCGCTGAAAGATGGCAACCGTAGCCGAGGCCTCTCACAAGGACCGTATCCTGGCGTCTCCGCTTGCGCGAAGATTGGCCAAGCAGGCCGGGCTTGATCTTGGGAGCTTGCAGGGGTCAGGTCCGCATGATCGCATCATCAAGCGCGACATCGAGGCGGCATTGGGCGTAGGCCGCGACGGTGCTTCTGCGGGACAGGCCGTCGCCACTGTGCCGGGTCGGGCGTTCGCCGCTGTGCCGGCGCTCTCCGATGAAAAGATCCTCGCACTCTACGACAAGGGCGCCTACAAAATCCTGCCCCACGACAACATGCGCAAGGTGATCGCGGAGCGCCTCACTATCGCCACTCAGACAATTCCGCACTTTTATTTGTCGGTCGATTGTCGGTTGGACGACCTGATGCGCGCACGCGAGCGTATGAATGCGGCTTCACCGCACGAGGGTCCGCGCGCTTACAAACTCTCTGTCAACGACTTCATCATCAAGGCAATGGCGCTTGCGCTGCAAGAGGTGCCGGCAGCGAACGCGACGTGGACCGAAGGTGGGATGCTGCGCCACAGGTACTCAGACGTGGGCGTGGCCGTGGCCGTGGAAGGCGGCCTCTTTACGCCCATCATTCACCAAGCCGAGGTTAAATCGCTCTCAGAGATTTCCAATGAGATGCGTGATCTGGCCAAACGTGCACGCAAGCGCCGATTGGCGCCTCACGAGTACCAGGGTGGTACCACGTCGATCTCAAATCTGGGCATGTATGGCATCAAGAGCTTCGACGCCGTCATCAACCCGCCGCATGCGACGATCCTCGCTGTCGGCACCGCGGAACGCCGCGCTGTTGTCGTGGGGGAGAGCATCGCGCCCGCAACCGTGATGAATGTGACCCTTTCGTGCGACCATCGCGTCGTCGATGGTGCGACGGGAGCTGCCCTGCTTGGGACCTTCAAGGCCTTTATTGAGGACCCGGTCCGCATGCTTGTCTGAGGGCGCCTGGGTCTATTGGGCATGCGAATCGTCCACTTCATCCGGTTCCGAGGTGGTTTTTGGCCGTATGGCGGATTGAGTACGGTTAGCCTCATTTCCACTATATAATTCCCACAGGTTGCACGCTAATGGCGTATGAGTAGGGCACTTATCTTATGGCTAGTCCGGAGCGAGACTAGAAGCGGGACCAAAGGCGTAGGCGTATCGTTTCCAACGCTTTCAGCCTCGGAGTATTGCGCCATGATGACTAACCACAAATTTCTTTTCGCGTTTCTCGCGATCGGTGTGCTTGTCTCTGGTTGTGCCCAGGACGGCACGATGACGACGGGCAGCCTCAATGCTGCTCCCGATCCGGTATGCGTAACGCTTGCCGCGCAAATCAAGACACTGCAAGACCAAGGCGTGCCTGAGAAGGTTGCCAAGGCAGCAAAGAAAAAACACAAGCTGAATTCTTCGGACCAGTCCAAAGCAGCCGAACTTAACAAGGCTAATGCTGACCTCCAGGCGAAATGCTCAAACATGCCGCTGAATCCAGGTGCCGCTGCGGTGCAGGCAAATGCCGATAAGAAGGCTGCTGCCGCTACGAAACGGAAGCTAGCAGCACAGAAGCCGCCCGTTCCTGTGCATAAGCCTGCAACTGTCTCTCTCGGGGCGACGGATGCAAGTGCTCAAGCGCCGGACAAACCCAAAGCACCTCAACCAACTCTCGCGACGGGAACTGCTGTCATTGCGCCAATAGCGCAGGAGAAACCCGAGGCAGCACAACCAACGATAGAGACGGGAACGATCTCAAGTGCGCCACCAGCATCGGGGAAGCCCGAAGCAGTGCAGGTGTCCCCGCAGCCAGAAGCCCCTGCTAATGTGCTACCGGTGCCGTAAGGCGTGACAACCGCACGAGAGGGGCTTGCGCGCTACGTTTGCGTATGGTGAAAACACGACTTGGCTTGTCTCTGGTGGCTGAGGGCAAGTTGCAGGACACGGGACAGAGGATGCGTGTTTCTAGCAGGCTTATTGCTAGCGCTGCGACGTCGGTGCTTGCAGCGTGTGCTGCTAATGGTGATCCGGGCGCAGCACCTCTGGCAGGTGGCCAATCCTGCCAGACTATTCGCGATGATCTCAACCGTCTGGATAGCAAAGGCGTGCCGGCCCTCGTGGAACGGCAGAACGCTGGCAAGAAACTCTCAAAATCGCAAAAAGCTCAGGCCGATCTCTACAATCAACGCTTAAACGAATATCTCGGCGCACGCTGCCACGTATAATGTGGTGGGGGCTCGGCACACGCGGCGCCGGGGATCTTGCCCTAGAGCAAGATCGTTCTTGATGGAATCGCTCACCTAGCCCAGAAGGTACCCGGCAGATAAGTGAATCTTGCTCTAAATCAAAAGTGTAGAGCCTGATCGTTTCACTTGAACGCGGCTCAAGCGTTTCCAAGTGAAACGATCAGGCTCTAGTGGAAGGGTGCGTGCCGCATGACCAGCCGCGACTATGACATCGTAGTCCTGGGCGCAGGGCCTGGCGGCTACGTGGCGGCCATTCGCGCCGCACAGCTTGGTTTTCGAACGGCCATTGTCGAACGTGCGCACTTGGGCGGCATCTGTCTGAACTGGGGCTGCATTCCAACTAAGGCGCTGCTGCGTTCTGCTGAGATCTTTCGTATGTGCGGGCGTGCGAACGAATTCGGCGTCACGCGCGGCGGCAAAACGCGCGTGGATCTGAAAACACTTGTGGGCCGATCGCGGACAGTGGCCGGAGAGCTCAACACGGGTGTTGGGTTTCTGCTCAAGAAGAATTGTGTCGATGTCATCTGGGGAGAGGCGCGCATCGTGGGACCTGGAAAGCTCGCGGTCCGCAAACTTAAGAAAGCATCCGAGCACACAGAACCTTCTGCGCCAAAGGATGCGTTGGGTCCTGGAGACTACGCGGCGCAACACATCATCGTTGCAACGGGTGCGCGTCCACGTGTGCTTCCCGGTCTGGAGCCGGACGGCAAACTGATCTGGACGTACTTTGAGGCGATGCAACCGCCGGCAATACCAAAGTCGCTGCTTGTCATCGGCTCGGGCGCGATCGGTATCGAGTTCGCCTCCTTTTATTGCGCGCTGGGCGCGGACGTGACGGTGGTCGAGATCTTGCCCGAGATTTTGCCGGCAGAAGACGCTGAAATTGCCGCGCTCGCCCGAAAGGCGTTCGAGAAACATGGCATCAAGATTTTCACCGACACCAAGGTGGTAGATCTGGAAAAAGAGGCCGATGCCGTCACCGCCACCATAGAGTTTGGAGACGGCAAGCGTCAGACGATCAAGACGGAACGCGCAATCTCCGCTGTCGGCGTTGTGGGTAATGTCGAAGGGCTGGGTCTGGAAGAGCTTAGCGTCACGATTGATAAGGAAACAATTGTTGCCGACGGCCTCGGGCGCACGAACGTGCCGGGTATCTATGCCATCGGCGACGTGGCGGGAGCGCCGATGCTGGCGCACAAGGCTGAGCATGAAGGTGTGGTGTGCGTAGAGGCGATCAAGCGGCTCAATGTTCATGGACTCGACAAGCTGCGTATCCCCGGCTGCACCTACTCCGATCCCCAAGTCGCATCCGTTGGCCTCACTGAAGACAAGGCGAAGGCAGCAGGCCGGCAGGTGCGCATCGGGCGCTTTCCCTTTCGCGCCAACGGCAAGGCGTTCGCGTTAGGCGAGCGTGAAGGCCTGGTCAAAACCATCTTTGACGCCAACACCGGCGAGCTGATCGGTGCGCATATGGTTGGCGCCGAGGTGACCGAGCTGATCCAGGGCTTTGTTATTGCGATGCAACTTGAGGCCACCGAGGAAGATCTCATGCGTACGGTCTTTCCACATCCCACACTATCGGAGATGATGTACGAGAGCGTACTGGCTGCTTACGGGCGGGCCATTCATATCCCACCGGCTGCCGGCCGCTGATTTTGGACCTCACGTTGCGGCTTAGAACCTTAGGGGAGGAACGACCATGAACATCGAAACACGCGCTCTGATCACTTTCTTCATCATCGGCATCGTAGCTGGCTTCATTGCTTCATTAGTCGTCGGCGGCAGTGGACTTGTGCGATATCTTATCACGGGCGTGATCGGCGCTTTCGTTGGTGGCTATCTATTCGATGTGCTGGGCATCAATCTGGCGATCAAAAACCGCATCGCATCACAAATCGTCACGGCTTCGGTTGGCGCCATCGTAATCATCATTCTGGCGCGCCTCATCGCGTAACAAGAACACAAACCAGCACTTCAAGACGGGATTGGCGCGCGATGGAAGACTACTCAGCTTACTGGCCGTGGACCGTCATGACGCTCAACGGCCTCATTGCCGGTTGGATCGCCGGGCTGATTCTGGGTGGCGGAGGGCTGCTCCGCAACATGTTCGTCGGGATCATAGGCGCCTACATTGGCGGCGCCATGGTTCGCGCGAACCTGCTCAATCTGCCCTTCACCACCGGGTCCGAATTCGGCGATCAGGTCGTAGTCTCGACCATCGGCGCTATCGTCATAATCATTCTGGCGCGCATCATTGCACGCTAGCATAAAACGGCCGAACGGGTTGGGCTTGATTGGCACGATAACGCTGGCCACGTTAGTGGTTGAAAATGCGGCTTGCCTGCTGCTTGTAGCGTGAATGGAAAGCCTCCCCGCCAAAATGGATGAGAAGAGTTCGGAAGCTGCCAGGGTGGGCATGGTGCGCCCGCTCAAGCCCGCGTGGATCCGCGTGAAGGCGCCGGGCTCGCCAGCGTACGCGGAGACAGCGCGCATCGTTCGCGCCCACGGTCTGCATACGGTTTGCGAGGAAGCCGGGTGCCCAAACATTGGCGAGTGTTGGGAAAAGAGCCACGCGACCATCATGATCATGGGCGACATCTGCACGCGGGCCTGCGCCTTTTGCAATGTGCGGACAGGCCTGCCGCGTCCTCTTGATCCCAGCGAGCCTGATAACGTCGCAAGAGCGGTCCAAGAGTTAGGCCTCAAACACGTGGTCATAACATCGGTCGATCGCGACGATCTCGCCGATGGGGGGGCCCATCACTTCGCCCGTGTGATCACCGCCATCCGAACCGCGCTGCCGACGGCAACGATCGAGGTCCTGACACCCGACTTTTTGCGCAAAGAGGGTGCGCTTGAGACAGTCATCGATGCAGCTCCCGATGTGTTCAATCACAATCTCGAGACGGTGCCGCGCCTTTATCTATCCATCCGGCCCGGCGCGCGCTATTTCCATTCGCTGCGTCTGTTACAGCGCGCAAAAGAGATTGATCAGCAACTCTTCACGAAGTCAGGGATCATGGTTGGCCTAGGTGAAATGCGCGAGGAGATAATGCAGGTGATGGACGACCTACGCTCTGCGGGCGTCGATTTCCTCACCATAGGACAGTACCTGCAACCCAGCCGCCGCCATGCCGAAGTGCAGCGCTTCGTGCCGCCCGATGAGTTCGATGCGCTGAGACGCATTGGCGTCGCTAAAGGATTTCTGCTTGTAGCGTCGAGCCCTTTGACACGCTCGTCCTATCATGCCGCGGAGGATTTCGAGCGCCTCACGGCAGCGCGGCGGGTGACTTGATACAAGACGGAGCTCCCCGTGCATAAATTCCAGACCACGCGGCGTGTGCCATTTAGCGCCGGGCAAATGTTCGCAGTGGTGGCCGACGTTGAGCGCTACCCGGAGTTTCTTCCGTTATGTGAGAGCATCGATGTGCGCTCGCGTGAGAAGAGGGGTACAGAAACCGAACTCGTGGCAACTATGGCGATCGGCTATCACGCAATAGCTGAGTCCTTTACGACCCGCGTGACGTTGCGCCCTGACGAGGGAGAGATCACTGTTGCTTATCTGGGTGGCCCCTTTTCCCATTTAGAGAACCAGTGGCACTTTCGCGACGTCGCGGGCGGATCAGAAGTTCTCTTTTCCATTACGTATGAATTCCGCTCGACCATGCTGGCGTTGCTCATAGGGTCCGTGTTCGATAAGGCGGTGCGCAAGTTCGCTAACGCCTTCGAGGAACGTGCACGTACGCTTTACGCAAATCCGGCGACGACTGCGCAGATTGCCAACCCCACCAAGTAGCAAGTCGGCACTTGGCGATCTCTAGAGCCTAATCGTTTCACTTGGACGCAACTAGCGCTTCCAAGTGAAACGTGAATCAGTCTCTACACTTTTGATTTAGAGCAAGATTCACGTTCTTGGCGGACACCTCCCGGGCTTGGCAAACGATTCCATCAAGCCCGCATTGCCCAGATAAGTCGGTTAGAGAGAGGCCCAACTTACCGATTCAGATATTATCATCAGCATCTTAGGCGAATAGATGCGGGGTCATAATGGTGCACCCAACGGGTGAAGCAAAATCCGATGCGTCCCGGCT
>JAAERO010000003.1 GCA_024230315.1 Hyphomicrobium sp. | reverse complement strand
GAGCCGGGACGCATCGGATTTTGCTTCACCCGTTGGGTGCACCATTATGACCCCGCATCTATTCGCCTAAGATGCTGATGATAATATCTGAATCGGTAAGTTGGGCCTCTCTCTAACCGACTTATCTGGGCAATGCGGGTTATTACGTATAACGCTCGGGTTTCGATGCGCCCGAACTTGTCTGAAGCGGCACGTGTTCGCTTCGTACGCGGCTCCGTCATTGCGCTGGGGTTCATAGTCCTCGCCATCGTGGCCATGGCCTATATCGGGGCCGGTTTTGTTGCTCGCCGACGGGCGTGACATCTTGGCGCTGCTGTCATGGGTGCCTTGGCCTTTGGTCTTAGTTCGCGAACGTAGATCGTGGCCAAAAAGCGGCGTCGAACGGCATCAATTAATAACGTTTTCAGCGTATTAATTTGCCTGCGACAAAACTGGCGTAGATTATATGAATAGGTGCGGATCCAAGGAACTGGTGTAATTTCACTGCGTTCTGGCGTTTTGTAGTGTACAAATGTGAGCTTGAGTGCGTTGCATCATGCGTGGTGCAGTGGTGCGCGTGAATGGGCTGAATAACGAATGTTCGATGCCTTGTTCTCGCCACAGATTAGCTTGAGAAGGCCGCCGCCGATGTTTCAGTCCGGCGTTTCCGGCCGTCTGATTGCACTTTGACTTTAGGTTTAAGCGGAAGCGGCGGCTGGAATGGACGGGCAAGAGGGATTGCGGACGAAGAGCGTCTTGAGAGTGCGGCAGGGTGCCCCATCGCCATGCGCGGTGGTTCGCGTCAGTGAGTGCCCCTCCCTATCTCCCGCATCGCGCAGATGCGGTGTCCACCAGACGCTGCGGCTCAATCAAAACCATAACGACGTCAAGCGTCCTGATGGCGAAATCAGAACCTGGTTTGAGGAAACGAAAAATAGAGCGTTTGAACCTAAGGGTCGGGGCCGCGCGCATTCATATGCTCCGCAGCGACGCCGGCCAGTCACGAGTGTCAGTCTAGTTTGCGAGCGAGTTAAGTCGACCATATGAAAAACCAAGATAAGATGAAGATCGCGTGGGGTAGCCACTACGTTCCTGGGGGCCGCAAAGGCGTGTTGCTGGTTCATAGCCTCGGCGGGTCGCCGATTGAGCTGCGGTTCCTTGCGCACGCACTCGGCAAAGACGGATACACCGTCTATTGCCCGACGCTCCCTGGTCTCGCAGGAGGGACCGACGTTACGGGCCTGTCGAGTTGGACGGATTGGTACGCGGCGCTGGAAACGGCGCACGACGAAATCTCCAAGCAGTGCGATACAGTTCTCGTCGGCGGCATCTCGGCCGGCACCATGCTGGCGCTGAGGCTTGCTGCCATGCGACCCGACGGCGTTCAGGGCTTGTTGCTGTTCTCGCCGACATTGTGGGCCAACGGCTGGGCGATCCCCTGGTATTTCAGCCTGTTCAGGTTGGTCAAGCAAAAGTGGGCCGCGCGGCTGTTTCACTTCAAGGGACGTGAACCTCACGGTATCAAGGATGATCGGCTACGCAGCTTCATCGTGGATGCGCTGCAAGGCGACAACGACGCGATCGAAGATTTCTTCGGGCGCGGTGGTGGCCTCGTGCTTGAATTCCGCAAGCTGGTTCGCAACGTCAAGCCGCTCCTCAATAAGGTGAAGCAGCACACGTTGATGTTCCACCCGCGCCATGATGACCAGAGCGATCTCAAGAACACAATGAAGATCCAGCGCAGGCTGGCGGGACTTGTAGAACTTCACGTTCTTGACGATTGCTATCACATGGTGACGCTCGATCGTCAGCGCTCCATTGTGGTGGAGCGCACCACGGAGTTTGCCGCCCGTCTCACGAAGCGCTTTGAGGATGCTCAGACGATCTCTTCAGCAGGCGAAGGCAACCTTAAGGAACAGGGCAGCGCCAAAACCTGATCTGGGATTAGGGCGCCGTCCTGCGTATCGTCGGCACAGGCGGGGGCGGTATGATCCGACCCTGAGTTTGGCGCGGGGCTTGGACTTGCACCGCCTTTTGGTACGGGACCGGAGGCGACACCGCATCGCGCGGAAGTGTCGCCTGCCGTTCGGAGGGCTCAGTGCTACAGCGCGGTAAATCGTCCGGCGCCCGTCTCCATGTGAAGGACTTACTGAACAGCTTGATGCCCTTGTACCCCGTCAAGATCAGCCGCTTGCGGGAGGCAAGCTTGATGGCCGCGTCAAAGGTCTTGCCCACTTCTGGATCATAGACCCATCCGCCGTCCCATCCGCCCCCTCGCATACGCCTGAGCGAACCAAGAACGGGAAGTCCGCAAATGGGCCGGTCGCGTTGCGACCGCCTCGCGTTGCGGCGATCCTTGAGAGGTTGGCCGTTCTTTCCGTTCTGTTCCTTGAGCCAGACAATGTTGCCGCACAAGCGGCTCTTACTGTCGCTGCACGGGCGGATCTCCACTGCGCCTTTGCCAGAATGATTATACCAGAGGCCCACCTCTGGTGGCATTGGAGCATCGCCGGGGGCGGCGCCAAGCCCGGCCAACGCGGCGGCAAACACACCGCAAAGACCCGCTAAGCGCTTGGGAAAGGTACCTTTAGAAGTGTGCTGATTTGAGCTGTGCTGATTATGACGCATGGTAGGATTGCCAATGTTGTGTCAAACGACGGCGCTGAATTAGGCGCTGAATTAGGCGCTGAAAGCGGCGAAAGCTAGCCGGAACTTCCGGTTTCGCCTTTGGGTATGTAACCTGAAGGCATATAAAGGTGGCTAAGGTTCGCAATTCAATTGCTTTGCCCTTCGCCTTTAGACTGTTCTCAATCTTCGCTCCTCAACGCGGCCCATCTAGCGCAAGTTTGCTGCCAGACCCATATGAGGCGAATTCGCGCAGCTTCCAAGCTGCTCCAAAATTAGGGGTATGTCTTCCCGAGGCCAAGTTCGATGGTTAACCGCGGCGCGAATGGCCCACCTATGATGCACGGTCTGCCGCATGCCCTCGAGTACACCGGAACCGTTCAATGACATTGACGCTTGCCTTTCGCAACTTATTCCATGATCGCGTCCGTTTGACGGTGACGCTCGTTGGAATTCTATTCGCGATTGTGCTCGTTGCTGTGCAGCTCGGCCTCTATCTCGGGTCGAGCTACATGATCACGGCACATATCGATCACGCCAAGGCCGACCTCTGGATCACCGCCTATGGAGCCAAGAGCTTTGAAGACGGCGGCCTGCTTCTGACACCGCGCGAGCGCCACCAGGCGTTGGCCACCCCTGGCGTTAAAGCCGTTATTCCGCTGATCGTGAAATTCGCCGAGTGGCGCAAGCCGGCAGGCGGCAGCACGCGTGTGGTGATTGTCGGCACCGACGCGGAGGATGGCGGCCTCGAGCCATGGGCGCTGGTGGACGGCACTTGGGAGGATATCAAGGCGCCTGAATCGGTCGCGGTTGATCGAACCTATCTCAAAGATCTCGGCATCAACGGTCTCGGTGATACCTCGCAGATCGCTACGGGCCGCGTACGCGTGCGTGCGTTGACGGACGGCGTGCGCTCCTTCACCCAATCGCCCTATACCTACACAACCTTGAACCGCGCGCGGAGTTTGATCGGCGTCGACGGCGAGCGAACCACGTTCTACCTCGTTCAACTTGAGCCTGGAGCCGACGTGAATGTAGTGCAGCAAGATTTGCGCGGGCGCCTGGACGGGGCCGAGGTCCTGACGCAGGAAGAGTTTCGTAATCGCAGCCTGAAGCAGTGGCTGTTCCGCACGGGCGCCGGTGTGGCACTGATTGGCGGTGCCTTGCTGGGTAGCCTGGTTGGCACGGTGATCGTCGCGCAGACCCTCTACTCCAGCACGAAAGACCATCTGAACGAGTTCGCGACCTTGCGTGCATTAGGATCGTCGTCGGGCTATATTCGACAGGTCATTCTCATGCAAGCGGGCTTGAGCGCAGTGATGGGGTATATCCTCGGCATGACCGTGGCGCTCGGCATTCTCGTGCTCAGCCAAGGCAGCGTATTGCCACTGGTTATGACGCCCGGCTTAGCATTCTGGTTGTTCACGCTCACCGTCGGCATGTGCGCAATCTCGGCGCTTGCGGCTATCTTCAAGGTCATGAAGATCGACCCTGCAGTGGTATTCAATCGATGACTGGTAAACCTGTCCTAGAAGCCGAAGACATTGTGAAGGACCTGGGCCACGGTGCCGCAATGGTTCGCGCTCTGAAGGGCGTCAGCCTCTCCCTGGTTCCCGGCGAGTTGACGCTGCTCATGGGTCCTTCGGGCAGTGGCAAGACGACTTTTCTGTCAATCTTGGGTTGCATTCTGACGCCGACGGCGGGATCGCTGAGGATTGCCGGTCAATCCACCGACCGGCTGTCGCCCGAGGAGCTGGCGGATCTGCGCCGCAAGCACATCGGCTTCGTCTTCCAGTCCTACAACTTGTTCCCGACGCTCACGGCACTCGAGAATGTGCGCATCGCGCTTGATGTGCGGGGCCAGAAAGGCTTCCCTGCGGCGAACCGCGCCGAAGAGGTGCTAAGAGACGTTGGGCTCGGTTATCGGCTCAAGAGCTACCCCGGGGGCTTGAGTGGTGGTGAGCAGCAGCGTGTTGCGGTGGCGCGCGCCATCGCGAGTTCGCCTTCGATCGTGCTGGCTGACGAGCCGACGGCGTCACTCGACAGCGAGAACGGCCACGCCGTCATGGCGTTATTGTCAAGAATTGCAAAAGAACAAGACCGCAGCGTCCTTGCGGTCACGCACGATCCCCGAACGCTGAGTTACGCCGACCGGGTCGTGCGAATTGAGGACGGGCGGATCGTCGGCGAAGAGCGCCGGCCGGAGGGCTTGGATGCCCCCGAAATTGCAGATCTCACAAAGAGACGGAAGGCGCATGGTTAAGGTCAACTCCACTGTTGTTACTCTCGGCATCGCCGGCATCTTGGCGATCGCCATTGGTGTTTACGTCAACAACCGCTCTTGGGGGCCGGTAGTTGCGCAGGATAAAGCGCAGACGGCATCGGAGAAGGCGCCGGATTCCACCGCTGAGAAATCGGCGCGGCGGCCCACGTGGGCTGCTTCAGCGACTGGCCGTGTCGAGCCGCAGAGCGGTGAGGTGCGGATTACTGCTGAAGTGCCTGGCAAGATCGAATTGGTCGGAATTGATGTAAACGATCGCGTCAAGGGTGGCGATCTCCTCATCCGTCTCAACGACGAGGAGGCCCTCACGAAAGTGGTGGCCGCGTCCGCAGAATCTGATGTGCGCGTGCGTGAGCGCGACGAGGAGAACGTCAAGGGGCTCGCTGATGACCGTCGCGCCGCAGAGGACGCGGTCGCCTCGGCGGAGCGCGCTGTGTTTGGTGCGCGTCAGGCATTCGACGATGTGTTGGCAGAGCGGCGTGCTGGCATGGGTACGCAGGAGTCCGTGGAAGACGCGCGATCCGAACTGAAGGAAGCCAAGAAGAAGCTGACCGACGAGCGCACCGCGTTGGCGACTGTGAATGCGAAAACGGGTATGCCATTGGCGACGCGCCTGGAATCGGGTCTCGCAATTGCGCGCGCTGAGTTGTCGGCTTCTGAGCTTGCCGTGGAGCGCACGCGGATCCGTGCGCCCTTTGATGGCACGGTTCTCAATCTAATCGCCAAGGAGGGGGAAGTCGCCGTCCCGTCGCCAGGAAACACGCTGCTTGTTTTCGGTGATCTCGCAAGAATGAAGGTTCGCGCGGAAGTGGAAGATCGTGACGCAGCGAAGATCCGTGTTGGTCAACGTGCGATCGTTCGCGCAGATGCGTATCCCGACCATGATTTCACGGGACGGGTCAGTTCAGTTGCGCAGTCGCTTTCAACGCCGCGCATTGCTACGCGTGGTCCCCGTCGTCCCAACGACGTTGAGGTTCTCGAGGCTGTCATCGATCTCGATGGTCTGCCGCCGTTGCTAACCGGTATGCGTGTCGATGTGTTTTTCAAACACGAAACGAACGCCGCGACGGCCGCGACCATGAACTAACCGACACACAATCATCGATGCGGATTTGATCAACTCGGGCGGCCGTTTCGGCCGCCCGAAGTGTATTTGGCAACTATTCCGCGGCGATTGCAGGTGGGACTGAGCGCGGCGGGTGCGGCGGGCTGGTATCTTTCTCGCCATCCTTGGCCGCCACCGTCTCCGTAAGTAGCGCGTCAGGCTCATCAGTCAGCCCGATGAAACGCCCGAAGATGTGCCAAAGCACGCGACCGACGTCATCCATAACGGTGTAGAACGATGGAACGAAGATGAGTGACAAGACGGTTGATACGAGCAGTCCGCCGATCACCGCGATCGCCATCGGTGAGCGGAATTCGCCGCCTTCTCCATACGCGAGCGCGCTTGGCAACATGCCCGCGACCATGGCAAGGGTCGTCATGACGATGGGCCGCGCACGCTTGCGCCCAGCATCGATCACCGCCTTGATGCGATCGACGCCCTTGGCCATCGCCTCGATCGCGAAATCGACAAGCATAATCGCGTTCTTCGTCACGATGCCCATGAGCATCAAAAGACCGATGTAGACCGGCATGCTGATGGGGTTGTTAGTCAGCAATAGCGCGAGCACCACGCCGCCGAACGACAATGGCAAGGACAGCAGAATCGTCACCGGTTGGGTCACGCTGCCAAACAACAAGATGAGAAGGCCGAATACGAGCACAAGCCCAGTTACCATCGCCATCGTAAATCCATCGGCGACTTCGTCCTGGATCTCCGCGTCGCCAGCAGGCTGCAAACGTACGCCCTGCGCGATATTTTGCTCCTCGAACACCTCGACAAATTTCTCGCGCGCACGGCTTAGCGCATAGCGGGACTCCAAATCGACGCCGATCACAGCCCGGCGCTTCCGGTCGAAACGATTGATCGAGCCGGGTCCGCGTCCGAAGGAAATATCAGCGACGGCTGCGAGCGGAATCGCCTTGGCGTCAGCACTGGCCACGCGCAGGTTCTTCAAGCGTTGCAGGTCAGCGCGCGCATCCTCGTCGACTTGAACGCGAATAGGCACTAAGCGATCGCCCGCGTTGAACTTGGCCAAGTTTGCGTCTATATCGCCGATTGTTGCGACCCGAATTGTCTCCGCGATCTTGTTGGGAGAAACGCCAAGGCGCGCGGCGGCATAGAATCTCGGCACCACGCGCAGCTCGGGGCGGCTGATGGATGCATCAGCTGCGACGTTTTTGAAGCCAGGGACGTGACGCAAAGCGCTCTCCAGCTTGCCGACCGCTTTGTCGAGGTTGTCGCCGTCCTTCGACAGGATAGAAAATGACAGCTCGCGCTCTCCACGCTCATTGACGTACCAGGAGCGCGTGTCTGGGATGTCCGCGAGTTTTCGTGAAATTATGCCCTTGAGCTGATCTTGCGTCAGGTCGCGCTCTGTCTTGGGCACAAGGTGGATAAAAAGCGCGGCCATGCGGATGTCCAGTTTGCCCGTTGGAGTGGTGCCGCCAAGCGCAAATACGCTTTTGACCTCGGGAACGGTACGCAAGGATTTTACCATTTGATCCGTCGTGGCGCGCGAATCCTCCAGCGTCGCACCTGGCGGCAACTCAGCGGAGACGACGACGCGCGAGGTATCCCCGTCAGGGATGAAGCCGGTCGGCAGAAGAGTGGTGGCGTAGATGGAAGCGGAGAAAAGTGCGATACCCGCAATCAACGTGAGATAGCGCACCTTGAGCGTTGCCTGCAGGAAACCTATGTAGGTCCGCATTACGAACCCCTCGCCTTCCTTCTCTTCGGGGATCGGCCGCATGAGGTAGGCCGCCATGACCGGCGTGAGGAGGCGCGCGACCAGAAGCGAAAACAGCACCGCAACTGCGACCGTCAGGCCGAACTGCTTAAAGTACTGGCCGGCGATGCCACCCATAAATGACACTGGTGCAAAGATGGCGACGATGGTGAGCGAGATAGCAATCACGGCGAGGCCGATCTCGTCAGCTGCTTCAAGCGCCGCGCGATAGGGCGATTTGCCCTTACGCATGTGACGCACAATGTTCTCGATTTCCACGATGGCGTCGTCGACGAGAATGCCGGTCACCAGCGTGATGCCTAAAAGGGTGACGAGATTGAGCGAAAAGCCCATGAGCGACATTGCCCAGAATGTCGGGATCGCAGACAGAGGGAGAGCGACGGCGGCAATGAGTGTTGCGCGGAGGTTTCGAAGGAAAAGCAGCACTACGAGCACCGCGAGGATGGCACCTTCAATCAGTGTCTCCATTGCGGAGTGATAGTTGCCGATCGTATAGGCCACGGCATCATCTATCTTCGTGATGTGCACTTCCGGGTACTGCGCCCGCAGCTCGCTAAGGTTTTCTTCCACGATATCGGCGACGGAAATTTCACTCGATCCCTTCGAACGGAATATCGCGAAAGTCACGACGGGTTCGCCATTGAGACGTGCGAATGAGCGCTGCTCGCTGGCATCATCGATGATGCGGCCGAGATCCTTGAGCCTAACTTCTCGCCCACCGGGGATCACGATCTTGGTCTCGGCTAAATCCTCCACACTGCGTGCACTGGCAAGAGTGCGGATCGCTTGTTCTTGGCCGCCGACCTCGCCGCGACCGCCGCCCAAGTCAACGTTAGTGGCCCGCACCTGGTTGTTGACTTCGGCTGCTGTGATGCCAAACGCCAGCAGCCGGTCGGGATCAAGCAAGATGCGAATCTCGCGATCGACGCCGCCATAGCGCTCTACCCGGCCGACACCCTTAACCCCCTGCAGTTTGCGCATGACGACATCATCGACGTGCCACGAGAGCTGCTCCAATGTCATGCCCGCCGATGACGCCGCAAAGGACATGATCGATTGGCCTTCGACATCGATGCGCTTGACGATCGGTTCGTCAATGGTGCGTGGAAGGTCGGCACGAATCTCGTCGATCGCGTCTTTGACATCGTTAAGAGCCCGGTCCTGATCGATCTCGAGCCGGAACTCCATAGCGGTTGTGGATCGGCCATCGGTCAGCGTCGATATGATGTGCTTGATGCCAGGAATGTTGGCGACGGCGTCCTCGACCTCTCGGGTCACCTGGGTCTCGAGTTCGGCCGGCGCCGCACCCGATTGCGTGATCGTCACCGAGACCACTGGCACATCGATGTTCGGGAAGCGGGTCACCGGCAGCGTGGCAAAGCTCATGACGCCGAGCAATGTCGCCACCACAAACAACAGGATCGAGGGAATGGGCTTGCGAATGGCCCACGCGGATATGTTGAGACGCATTAGCGGGCTTCACTGATCTTGGAGTTGGGGCGGACGGCGCGCACTGCGTCGCCTTCGCGCAAGAAGGTACCAGCCTTGGCCACAACGACGTCGCCGAGCACCAGGCCTTTGTGCACCTCGACGAGGCCGTCGGCCACAAGTCCGGTTTCGATGGCGCGCCGTTCCACGCGGCCGTCGCGAACAACCTGTACAAACGCACCGGCGCTATCAAATACAACTGCTGCAGTTGGAACGGCCAGGCCGCGGCTATGCGCGGTGTCGATCACACCGCGGGCAAAACTGCCAATCCTAAGCTTAGGATCGTCGCCGAGAAATATGCGCACCTTGCCAAGCCGCGTGTCCGGGTCGACCTCTGGCGAGACGAGCCGAACTGTTCCCAATATTTCGCCGACTCCGGCGACGTTGATGCGCGCCTTCTGGCCCACGGTGATGTTCGCGAGTTCCGTCTCGATCACTTCTGCGTCGAGTTCGACCTCTCCGCGCGCAATGATGTGAAACATCGGTTTGGCCGAAGAAGAGGCTAGTGCGCCGATGTGTGCGTCGCGCCGGCTTACGATGCCATCTTCGGGTGCGGTCACTTTGGTGTTGGCGAGGCGCCATTCGAGCCCACGACGTTGCGCCTCAACCTGCCCCTTTTCGGCCTGAGCAAGCTTAAGGCCGTCGCGGGTCGCGACGAGCTGCGCTTGCGCGGCCGTTGCGGCGGCCTCACGCTGGTCGAAGGTGCTCTTGGAAAGGTAACCGGAATTCTGTAGCGGCTTGGCCCGCTCGAACGCGGATGTTGCTTCTTCAAACCGCGCGGCCGCTGCCACGATCTCGCTTCCTGCACGTGAGATGGCCGCGTCTGCACGTGCCAAAGAAGCATCATTCTGTGCGATCTGTGCGTCGAGCGACTCACTTACCAATGTGGCCAACACATCGCCTTTCTTGACGCGGTCGCTCTCGTCTACTCTCAGATCGAGCACGCGAAATCCCTCGACCTCAGGCGTGACGAGTATCTCGTCGCGTGGCACCAGCGAGCCTGAAACGACTGCCATCTCGGTGAACTCAGCGGTTGCCACGTCGGCGACGGAGATCGCTGGTGGCGGCGTAGCCTTGGGTTCGGTCCTGTTGGCCACGGGGGCGGACCCGCGCAATTGCTGGAACACAGCCAAGTGCGGCGCCAGGAAAATGCTGGCGCCCACCGCGGCCAGGGCCAGCAAGGCAATGAAGAGCTTTTTCATTGACCGGGTTCCAGCTCTAATGCTTTGTCGCTAACGGCTTTACGATCTGCGGCGCTTACGTTCATTAACTTGCCGATCAGGTCCACAACCGCCGGCACGACCCTGGTAGGATCAAAGTCGGGATCGACCGCGCGGCGCAGAAACAGTCCATCGCCGATGACGGTGAAGACCTTGGCAAGCGTGGGGATGTCGGGGTTCGGCGAGATGCGTCCTTCGTCGGAGAGCCGGCTGAAAAGTTTCTCAAAGCTCTCAGCAACGAACCGGTCGACCGAACGGTAAATCTCGCCGACCTGCAGGTTGCGCGTCGATTCCAAAGCGATCTCGATGCACATCGTGCGCTTGTAAGCAGGCTCCTCCACAAAGTAGATCTGGCCCAGAGACTCAAGCGCTTTCAGGAAGTCGGGTGATGCGGAAAGCTTAGCGAAGCGTTCGGCGAACTCGGCGCGGTCGCGCTCAGCCATGCCGGCGATCAGATCTTCCTTAGAGGCGAAGTAGACGTAGAGCGCGCCCGGGCTGATCTCAGCTTCCTTGCAGATGTCCTGCATTGTCGTGCGATGGAAGCCGGCGCGCGCGAAACAAATCTCGGCAGCATCGAGGATGTGTTCTCGGCGGGCGAGCTGGGTGGCGGGTTTGAGCTTCGGCATGGATCTGCTCTGGTTAGGGTCTTCACGAAAACGGCTTGAATTCACATGTGGCACTGCAGATAATAAAACGAACGACCGTTTTGTTTGCATGGGAAGTTGGCCGGGTCAAGGCGCGGTCAAGGTATCTGCACACTGGCGCCTATGAGCATTTATTAGAACAAAGATAGAACGAATGACTTGAGAGGAAATTAGGGCGGTTTGCTCACGCAATTCGGAGCGCCGAACGGCCTCTGAGGGCTCTTGTTTCCGGTACTCCGTTTGCCTGTGCAGGGTGCTCCGGTGAAGACGCACATGGGCGCCCCCGGGCCGGCGAGACAGAGTGCTCCACCGTTTCAAGGGCGCTGGCAATCGGGCCAAACGTCATGACGACACCCAGTACTGCATCAGCCAAGTGGCGGTCGCGTAAGGTGTCGTCATATTCTTGGCGTCTTTGAAGACTTGACCAGCAACGCCGCCGGCGAGGGAAATCTCGCCGCCTTGCCACTCGTAGCGGACGAACACGCCGCCTCTGGTATCCTTATCGAGCACGTTGCCATCGATGCGGGCTTCCAGACCGAACGAGACATCTTCGATCACGCGGTATCCGGTCCGAACCTGGCCACTATACGTCTGGTATGCGCTCGTCCAGTTGACGTCGAGAGACGACCATGTGTCCGAGCCCATGTTGAGCCAAAGCTCAAGGGCAGCTTTCGGCCCATATTCGATGCCCTGCATGGCGTTGACTGGGTCCAATGGCCTGATGCCATGGCTGATCACAGAGACCCCAAGAAATCCTTTCGCCGTCAGCGGGCCCATGCGTTTCAAGTAGCCGACGAGAACGTCTGTAAATGCTATGCGAGCCTTGAACGACTTGAGTTTGGGTTTCGGTTCCCCGTCCCGATAGCCCTCGTACGAGTAGCCGCCGTAGCCGCTCGTGATGCGCAGGCGCAACCCGTCATCGAACATGTGGGAATGGGGCGCAACGGTGAGGCCCGAATAGAGCAGCCAAACGTTGCCTGACGTTTGGGCTCCGGCCCAAACTTCTCGCCAGCCATACTGCGGCGGGTCGTCGGCATGTACACGGAGGGGTGCGAGCGGCACCAGTGCCACCATGGCCGCCTTTCCCCGGTACGCCACCGCGGATATCGAGCCAGATTTGATGACATCACTACGCATGCACAAACAAAGATCAGAACACGAATTACTTGAAAATCACTTCGATCTTATTGTGAATGGAGCGCCATTAACCACGTTAAGTCAATATCTCTTATCGATAGTACTTGAATATTACTATCTAAGAGTGAGTGCTGAGAATTTTCGGCAATCAGGAGTTGTTTGTGATTTATCGTGGGCCCTGGCAATTTTGTTGTGCGTCGCGCGACGATTTCGACCTCCTTCACTCCTGTTAAAGTGTTAATAATTTAACCCTTAGGCATCATACCCCTCACGGAACGGGCCCCGCCCCGGTTACGCCACCGAGACGAGGCGTTCCACAATTAGGGAGACGTGAGATGGTTGCTTCTGCGTCACGTGGTGGGCTGAACGGAAGTCCACCCCTTCAAAGCTTCTACCAAATGTATTTCGGTGGTCTGGATTCGCTTAGCCAGACCTATGAACCTGCCGCCAAGAACTTCGCGCGCGGACAGCTCGAAATTATGGGCCTGATGAACCGTAGAGCTCAGGCCATTTCGGAGATCTCAAGCCGGCTCGGTCAATGCCGCACGCCGCAAGACCTCGCAAACGAGCAGTTACGTTTCTGGCGTACGGCTTACGAGCAATACTCCGAAACGGCAGGGCGAATGATGGAGCTTATGACTCCGCTCGGTGCGTCGCCATTTGGCTTCGGCCCGGTAGCCGACCAAACGTCCGAAGACGAGCGCGACTACATTAAGTTCCCTGAGCCCCAGGAGCGGTCGCCAGCGCGCCGCGTGCGTGAGCGCAAGGTTGCCTGAGCGTGTGAGAGTCGCTTGGGCCGAGGTTGACTGAACCGAAAAGCTCGCGGAGCCATGCTTGGCGGGAGCGTTTTTCGCGCGCTTGTTTACTTCAATTCGGCAAGGGCGGCGGAGAATCCCGAAAGCGAGATCGGTATGCCGATACCAGCCTCTTCCGTTTGAAAAATAATGAAGATGGCCGTCTTGCCGGACTTAAGCTGCTCTATCAACGGATCCTCGACAACGACCTGCGCATAACACGCAAACGTATGGCAGCGCAGAAACGGCGCATGGCCGACGTCCTTGCCGTCAATCTTGAGGCCGAGCCCGGGCGGGAGCAGCACGCCCAAGGGTGCGAACACACGCAAGACGCGTGTGTCGTTCGAGAATCTCTGAAAGTAGACCGTCAGCCCAATGTTGTTACGGTCTTCCGCCGTGACGCTCTGTACAAGCGCACATACTTCGTTCTTGGCGCCTGGCGGTGGATTCTTGCACACGATTTGCCAATCGCCGTGCTGCGCTTTGACGGTACCTTCCTGCGCGAACACAGCTGACGTCAGGCCGGCAAGCAAGAGGCCAATCATAGCCAAGTGCGTACCAACAAATCCCATGGCGGGGCTTAGCCGGCCCGGCGCCACCCAACGAGAAAGGCTATGAGCCCGAAAAATGGTGTGCACGTAGTGCTCCAGAGGCTTTTCAGACAGAAAACGCTCGGTAATGAACGAACCGAGGCGCCTACAAGTTGCGAACCGTTCGCGATCCCTCCTGGTCTTACCTGAATCGGGCCAAATTTGGGATCAATCACACATTCGCATGTGCACCATGGCCTGACGTTGATCCGTCTGTTCGTCTGCGCGTAGAAATGCCGCATTCGGCTTGACTTGAGCGGATATAAGACAATTGTGCTCTCTAGTTGAACAGGGACCGTGCGTCCTGCCGTGCGGAGGCGTTTAGCAAACATTGCCCGGCACAGGTGGCCGCTGCGTGCTATGCGCTGCGCCGGCTACCAGGGTGAACGGTTTATTGTTGAAGGGGAGGGTCTCGGCCAACGAGTCGAGCAGCACGAGGAGCGAATGAATGTTGAGACGGATTATTTGCTCGGCTCCGGCCGCAGCTCTGGCGATAATCTTCCTCGCGGCCTCATCGGCCTGGGCAGGCATGGGGCAGCCCACGCCGGGGCAGATGGGACTTCAAGGTGCGGCGAGCCCAGTCTCGGCTGAGATTCATACCTTCTACAACTTCGTCAACATCATCATTGTGGCCATTACGGTCTTCGTTATGCTGCTGATGCTCTACGTGATGTACCGCTTCAACGAGCGGTCCAATCCAAATCCGTCGCGCACCGCGCACAATACAGTGCTCGAGGTCGCGTGGACGGTGATCCCGATCCTCATCTTGGTCGCAATTTCGATCCCCTCCTTCCGGCTCCTGCATCTCCAGTACAGCTATCCTAAGGCCGACATAACGATCAAAGCCACGGGCTACACTTGGTACTGGACCCATGCTTATCCCGATCTTGGCGACTTTTCGTTTGAAACGCGCATGCTGGACGACGCGTCGCGTGAGGAGCTCATCGCAGAGAACATTCCCGCCCCGCGAAACCTCGCTGTCGACAATGAAGTCGTCGTGCCGGTCAACAAAGTGGTCAACGTTCTTGTGACCGCAGCGCCGGACGGCGTCATCCACAATTGGACGATCCCTTCGTTCGGCTCGAAGGTCGATGCCGTTCCGGGCCGCGTGACCACGACATGGTTCAAGCCGACCGTCGAAGGCATCTTCTACGGCCAGTGTTCGGAGCTTTGCGGCAAGGATCACGCGTTCATGCCGATCGGTGTGCGAGTGGTCAGCGAGGAGACGTTTGCGGCGTGGTCCGAGGCCATGCAGGCCGCCAACGCGGCCGGCACGGATGCGCGCGGCGAGAAGGATAAGACAAAGCGGCGAGAGATGCTGCACGAGAAGAAAAACCTCCTCAAGAAAGCCAAAGAGATCATCCGGAAGGCAGCTCTTCGACAGAGCGGCAATCGGAAGCTGGCCCAAGCCGGTGCGGCGGAGACGCGGTAATCAGGTAACGAGCGCAAGATCAATCGATCCCGACCGATATCCGGGCAACAACATACCAACCGAACGAACAGGGCAAACGCACAATGGGTAGTACGACAGACACGGCGCATGAGAGCCACGATCACACGCCCCGGGGTATCGGGCGATGGCTCTTCTCCACGAACCACAAAGACATCGGCACGATGTATTTGTTCTTCGCGATTGTTGCCGGTCTCGTGGGTGCTGCTCTCTCGATGGGCATCCGTCTGGAGCTGCAAGAGCCGGGGATGCAGTACTTCGCCGATGGCCACGCGTACAATGTGTTTGTCACCGGTCATGGCCTGATCATGGTGTTCTTCATGGTCATGCCGGCGATGATCGGCGGCTTTGGCAACTGGATCGTGCCGCTGATGATCGGCGCGCCCGATATGGCCTTCCCGCGTATGAATAACGTGTCGTTCTGGCTCTTGCCGGCGGCTTTCACCCTGCTCTTGATCTCGCTGTTCGTGGAAGGGCCGCCCGGCGGTTTCGGGGTCGGCGCCGGCTGGACCGTCTACGCGCCACTTTCAACATCGGGTCATCCCGGCCCGGCCATGGATTTCGCCATCCTTGCGCTGCATCTCGCAGGCTCCTCTTCGATCCTCGGCGCCATCAACTTCATCACCACCATCTTCAACATGCGCGCACCCGGCATGACGCTGCATAAGATGCCGCTGTTTGTTTGGTCCATTCTGGTGACCGCCTTCCTGCTGCTGCTGTCACTGCCCGTGCTCGCCGGTGCAATTACGATGCTGCTGACCGATCGCAACTTCGGCACCACGTTCTTCTCTGCGCAGGGCGGCGGCGATCCGCTGCTCTATCAGCATCTGTTCTGGTTCTTTGGACACCCTGAGGTTTACATACTCATCCTTCCGGGCTTCGGCATGGTCAGCCAGATCGTGTCGACGTTCTCGCGCAAGCCAGTGTTCGGATACCTCGGCATGGCCTACGCCATGGTCGCCATCGGCCTCGTCGGCTTCATTGTGTGGGCGCACCATATGTACGCGGCCGGTATCAGCATGAACACGCAGGCTTACTTCGTGTTCGCCACCATGGTGATCGCCGTGCCAACCGGCGTGAAGATCTTCTCTTGGATCGCCACCATGTGGGGAGGATCGATCCAGTTCAAAGTGCCGATGCAGTGGGCGCTAGGCTTCATCTTCCTGTTCACCGTCGGAGGTGTGACGGGGGTCATGCTCGCCAACGCCGGCATTGATCGCGCCCTGCACGATACCTACTACGTCGTTGCCCACTTCCACTACGTGCTCTCACTCGGCGCCGTGTTCTCTATCTTTGCGGGCTGGTACTACTGGTTCCCCAAGATGTCGGGCTACATGTACAACGAGACGCTGGCCAAGCTGCACTTCTGGCTGACCTTTATTGGCGCCAACGTCCTCTTCTTCCCGCAGCACTTCCTTGGGCTTGCCGGCATGCCACGGCGCTACGTCGATTATCCCGACGCCTTCGCCTTCTGGAACAGCGTCTCCTCGACGGGTGCATATATTGTCGCTGCTGGGACGCTGGTGTTTATCGTCGGCGTGCTGGCTGCGTTTGCCGCCAAGCGAAAGGCTGCCGACAATCCGTGGGGCGTCGGCGCAACAACATTGGAATGGACGCTGTCGTCGCCGCCGCCGGTCCATACGTATGAGACGTTGCCAAAGATCGAGGCGACGGAGCACCACTGAGGTGCGGGTGCCAGTTTTCGGCATGCTGCGGGCGGAGCAATACGTCTCCGCTCGTTGCAGTCGAGGCAGATCGCACAAGCCTTGCGTCTCCACCGTGGGTGGCGGGCGCCATGAATGACGACAAGAAAGCGCATAAAGCGCTCAATTAAATAGGGCCGAAGCGAATGCAAGAGTTGAGCACACAAGGCGAGGCTAGCCGGATCGGAAAAGTTTCCGAACCGAGTGTCGGCGAATTCGTCGAGCTGATGAAACCGCGCGTCATGTCCCTCGTCGTGTTTACGGCGCTGACCGGTATGCTGGCCGCGCCCGGCAGCATTCATCCTGTCATTGGCGTGATCGCGCTGTTGGCAATCGCCATGGGTGCTGGTGCTTCGGGTGCTCTCAACATGTGGTACGACGCCGATATCGATGCGCGCATGGCTCGCACGGCGGCGCGCCCGATACCCCGCGGACGCGTCACGGGCGGCGAAGCCTTGACCTTCGGCAGCATTCTCGCAGTTCTCTCGATTTTGACGCTTGGCGTCCTTGTCAATTGGACGGCCGGAGCGCTGCTAGCCTTGACGATCGGCTTCTACCTCTTCGTGTATACGATGTGGCTGAAGCGACGGACCCCACAAAACATAGTCATTGGCGGCGCCGCCGGCGCCTTCCCCCCAATGATTGGGTGGGCCGCCGTGACCGGTTCGGTCAGCGTCGAAAGCGTGCTGATGTTTCTCATTATCTTCATGTGGACGCCGCCGCACTTTTGGGCGCTCGCTTTATATCGCTGCCGTGACTACGAACGCGCGGGCGTGCCGATGCTCCCCGTCGTTGCGGGCGCCGAGGAGACGCGTCGGCAAATCTGGCTCTACTCACTCATACTGGTGCCGTTGGCGATCACGCCGGTGCTGATCGGATTGGCGGGCATCGTCTATGGGGTCGTCTCCGCGGTGTTGGGCGCGGTGTTCCTCTACCTTGCCTGGAAGGTGCGTCGCATAACCGAGGGTCGTGAGGCCGATCAAGCTGCCCGCCAGCTCTTCGTGTTTTCGATCCTTTATTTGTTCTTGTTGTTCGCTGTGCTGCTCGTTGAGCACGCAGCAGCACGATGGATAACCTGAGGTGGTCTGCAAGTGGCATTGGTTATGAGCCCGAACAGCGACGAGGAACAGGAGCGACAGAAGCGCCAACGTATGCGCTCCCTGGTCATCGCGCTAGCGCTGGGCGTAATGGCAGTGTTGTTCTACCTCGCGACCATCGTTCATCTGGGTGGCGACGTAGGAAACCGGCCTTTGTAATGGGCTGAATGAGAATGAGAAGGAAAGCGTCATGACGGTGCCGCCGGGCAGAGCAGAACAGAACGGTACGGTGGCAAGGCGCCATCGCAACGTTGCTGTGACGTGCGCCTTCGTCGTGGTGTCGATGGTTGGCCTATCGTTCGCCGCCGTGCCGCTGTACCGCCTCTACTGCCAGGTGACCGGTTACGCGGGCACCACACAAAAGGCCGAGAAGTCTTCAGATGTCGTGCTGGACCGTGCGATCACCATGCACTTCGACGCCAACGTTGCACAGGATCTCGCTTGGCGATTCGAGCCGGTGAAGCGGACCATGGACGTCAAGATCGGCGAGACCGTGCTCGCCTTCTACCGCGCCACCAACACGTCCGATGAGCCGTTGACGGGGACTGCCGTGTTCAATGTAACGCCCGAGGCGGCCGGTATTCACTTCAACAAGATTGAGTGCTTCTGCTTTACCGAGCAAACGCTCGAGCCTGGGCAGACCGTTGACATGCCCGTTTCGTTCTTTGTCGATCCTGCGATCGTCGACGATTCGGACGCGAGTTACCTGTCAGAGCTGACGCTCTCCTACACCTTCTATCGGAAAGATGAGCCAGTGCAGAACACGGGACAGAATTCGTCTAGCGTTACACGTTCTGATAGTTGAGCCATGAGGACCGAGAAAGACGCTAGACGCGTAAGAGAAGAAAAACTGGCCGGAGCGCCCGCCATGAGCAGTGGCAACGCGAAGGCGTAGTGGATCGATTGGGAACACCGAACGGGGGCTACTGGAGAAGACTATGGCCGCGACGCACGTAAAAGAGCACGATTTTCATATCGTCAATCCGAGCCCATGGCCGGTCACCGCCTCGATTTCGGCGCTGGCGATGGCCATTGGCCTTATTATCTGGATGCGCACCTTGGGTGGCGGTCCCGGTCTGTTCGGCGTGGACGGGCCTTGGTTCTTTGTTGCCGGTTTTGCCGGCGTGGCGCTGAGTGCCTTCTTCTGGTGGCGTGACGTCATTCGTGAAGCGAATGCCGGCGATCATACCCCTGTTGTGCAACTGCACTTCCGCTACGGGATGATCCTCTTTATCGCATCCGAGGTCATGTTCTTCGTCGCCTGGTTCTGGGCGTACTTCGATGCGTCGCTGTTCCCTGGAGGTATTAACGACCTACTCAACACGGATGACGTTGTCGGTATGGTCACGCGCGACCATCTGACAGGTGGTCATTGGCCGCCGGCGGTCGCCGATGGCACAGGCGTCACCATCCCCGCGAACGGCGATGCCACGCCGGGTGTGTTCCAGCATACGTTCGATCCGTGGGGTATTCCCTTACTCAACACTCTCATCTTGTTGACGTCGGGCGTCACTGCAACGTGGGCGCACTACGCGCTCTTGAAGGATGACCGTCGCGGTCTCGTGCTTGGCCTCATCCTGACCGTTATTCTTGGCCTCACCTTCACGGGCTTCCAGGCCTATGAGTACATGCACGCCGCCTTCAGCTACGCCGGCCACATCTACGGTTCGACGTTCTTCATGGCGACGGGCTTCCACGGTGTACACGTTATTATCGGCACAATATTCCTACTTGTGTGCCTCATTCGTGCGCTGTGGGGCCATTTCACGCCGAAGGGACACTTCGGCTTCGAAGCGGCAGCCTGGTACTGGCACTTTGTCGACGTTGTGTGGTTGTTCCTATTCGCCTGCATCTACGTTTGGGGCGCAGGGGCCAACCCGGGCGGCATTGGCACGCACTAAACAGACGCAGCCCTTCCAGCGATCGGAGGCAGTCAACAGTGGGGCGGCCATCGGACCGCCCCACGTCGTATTCGGGGAACGGCCACGCCTATCGCTCGCGGTGGCGCTGTGGTAAGTGCTGCCAGTGCTGGTCCGCCCACATCTCACGACGCAGGAGCGGATCTGGGAGCGCGAATTGTCTACTCAGTCGACTGCCAATTCACGAATCTCTGCGGTACTGCTTGCGCGATGTCCGCGGTGCGGCAAGGGGCGGCTGTTCAAGAACGTGCTGGAGCTGCGTGACGATTGCGAAAGTTGCGGCCTGAGCTATCGCTTCATCGATACTGGCGACGGACCGGCCGTCTTTGCGATCTTTATTCTCGGTTTCCTTGTTCTGGGCTTGGCGCTTTACGTGGAGTTCACCTATGAGCCCGCCGTTTGGGTGCATGTGGTGCTTTGGGGGGCTCTCACACCCCTGTTTACTGTCGGCCTTCTCCGGCCTCCTCAAAGCACTGCTGATCACGCTCCAGTTCAAGCACAAGGCTGAGGAGGGTCGTCTTGCCCAGAAGTAATGCGCCCAGGACGTGCACTGCATCACGATGCTAACGACGCTCAAATCTAAAGGCCTTCTCTGGCCAGCCATCATGGCGGTGGCGGGCCTTGCGATTCTGATTGCTCTTGGCACTTGGCAGATGCAACGCCTGGCATGGAAGCAGGGGTTGCTCGCCGACATTTCGCAACGTGCGCATGGTGATCCGGTCGTCGTGACGCGCGCTGAGCAATCGAAACGTGCTGGCGCGGACGTCGAGTATTTACGGGTTAAGATCTGGGGGCAGTTCCTGCACGACAAGGAACGGCATTTGTTTGACTTCGATTCAAAATATGGTCCTGGCTATCACATCTTCACTCCGCTGAAGCGATCCGACGGGAGCATCGTTTTCGTCAATCGCGGCTTTGTTCCCTCAGAACTCAGAGATTCCGCTAAACGTGATGCCGGCCAGGTCGCAGGCGAAGTGGAAATCGTTGGTCTCGTGCGCGGTTCTGAAAAGCCACGCACATTCACGCCGGAAAACAACGTGGCGGACAACATATGGCACTGGCGCGATCTCGACGGAATGGCCGTGTCCGTCTTTGGCCAAGAGACACCGCGGCTCATTCCATTCTTCATCGATGCGGAGGCCGAATCCCGCGTATCTGGTGCTTGGCCAAAGGGGGGCGTCACCCGGCTCGAGCTGCCCAATCGTCATCTGGAGTACGCCATCACCTGGTACGGGCTGGCCGGGGCGCTGATCGCCGTCTTTGCGGCCTATGCCGTATCGCGTTGGCGCCACCCTGACGCTTGACGGCCGATCTATTCGATTGGCTGGGGGCATTGTGTGCAAGCTTGTTTGTTTTCAGACCTCCCGGGCGAAGGCTGAGTGATTCCATCAAGAACGATCTTACTCTAGGGTGCCGGGCCAAACATTCGAGTCTTTCTGGGAAACGAGACCAAGACGTTTGAACTACATCTCGACCAGAGGTGAAGCACCGCCGCTCGGCTTTGAGGACGTGCTGCTGGCAGGACTGGCGCGCGACGGCGGCCTCTTTGTGCCAGAGACATGGCCTGTCCTCTCACCGGAGACGATCGGATCGTTTGCAGGCAAATCGTTTGCAGATGTGGCTGTCGAGGTGGTCTTGCCCTTCGTGGGTAGTGCGATTTCGCGAGCTGACCTGACGCAGATGGCGAGGGACGCGTACGCGCGCTTTGACGACGCGGACGTGACGCCACTTACGCAGATCGATGAGAATCGGTGGGTTTTGGAACTCTTCCATGGCCCAACGCTCGCCTTCAAAGACGTAGCGATGCAGCTGCTTGCGTGTCTCATGGATCACGTACTCGCCAAACGCGGCCAGCGCGTCACGATCATTGGCGCGACGTCCGGTGATACCGGTGGGGCGGCCATCGAAGCGTTCCGCGGTTCTCGGCGCGTAGATGTTGTGATCCTGTTCCCCGAAGGACTGGTGTCCGATGTGCAGCGGCGCATGATGACGACGCCTAAGGATGCCAATGTACACGCCGTGGCCGTTCGCGGGACGTTTGACGATTGCCAAGCGTTCGTGAAAGCCATGTTCAATGATCATGCCTTTCGTGACCGCGTTGGCCTTTCCGGCGTAAACTCCATCAACTGGGCGCGCATCGCAGGGCAAGTCGCGTATTACTTCGTTGCCGCAGTCGCTCTCGGCGCTCCGCGCCGGCCGGTTTCGTTCGCTGTGCCAACTGGAAATTTCGGCGATATTTTCGCGGGTTATGTGGCCAAACGCATGGGACTTCCGATCGCGCAGCTTGCGATCGCGTCCAACGTCAACGATATCCTACCGCGTACGCTTGCGACGGGCGCATATGAGATGCGCGACGTCATCGCTACCGCTTCGCCATCGATGGACATTCAGATCTCTTCCAACTTCGAGCGCTATCTGTTCGAGGCCTCAGGCCGCGACGCAGAACTGATCCGCGACATGATGGGGTCGCTCCGTGAAACGCACCGTTTTGAGCTCGGCCCGCTAGAGGACGTGATGCGCAAGGACTTCGTGGCAGCCGCCGCCAGCGAGGACGATGTGGCCGGCGTCATCCGCCGCCTTAAGGCCGAACACGACTACTTGGTCGATCCCCATACCGCTTGCGGTGTGGTCGCTGCGGAGAGGGTGCTCAAAGGAGAGGCGCCACAAGTCGTTTTATCGACGGCGAGCCCAGCCAAGTTCCCTGACGCCATGCAAGAGATTACGGGTAAGCGTCCCGCGCTGCCGGAACGGCTGGCGGGCCTTCTTGCGGATAAGGAACGGTTCGAAACAATCGACAATGACCTCGTTGCGATCGAGCGCCATGTTGAGGCGCGGACCCATGCAACGATCAAGGAGCGCGGATGACGCCAGAAGTATCGACTCTTTCCAACGGCTTAAGGGTCGCCACCCAAACCATGCCCCATTTGGAGACGGTGTCGCTGGGTGTGTGGGTTGCTGCTGGAGCCCGCCACGAGATTGAGCGCGAGCATGGAATTTCGCATTTCCTCGAGCACATGGCCTTCAAGGGTACGCAGCACCGAAGCGCCCAACAAATAGCCGAAGAAATCGAAAGCGTCGGCGGTGAGCTGAATGCCGCCACGAGCCTAGAGTCGACGGCCTACTACGCGCGCGTCCTGAAAGGTGATGAGGGCATCGCACTCGGGCTCATCGCCGACATTCTGCTCAACTCGGCCTTTGGGGCCTCCGAGCTGGAAGGAGAGCGGCATGTCATTCTCCAAGAGATTGCTGCAACGCGCGATAGCCCCGACGACCTCGCCTACGATCTCTTGCATGATGCAGCCTTTCCCCAGCAACCCGTGGGCCGCCCTATCTTGGGTACACCCGACAGCGTCAGGAGCTTCACTGCCGTTGATCTTGAGAGATTTCTTACAACTCACTATGTTGCGGAAAACATGGTGATTTCCGCTGCTGGAGCGGTCGAGCATAAGCCCTTCGTCCGCCACGCTGAGGCCCTATTCGGGGGGCTCACTGGCGGCAATATAAGGGGCGATGGGCCAATCAATTACGTGGGCGGAACGCGCACGTCGAAAAAGCCCTTCGAGCAGAGCCATCTACTGATCGGCTTTTCGGGTCCGTCCTACCGGGAGGATGCGTTTTTTACCGCCCAAGTATTTTCCGGCCTGTTCGGGGGCGGCATGTCCTCCCGTCTTTTTCAAGAGGTCCGCGAGAAGCGCGGCCTTTGTTATTCGATCTACTCCACGGCGTGGGGGCTCAAGGATGCGGGACTGCTCGGGATTCATGCAGCGACGGGAGCAGACATGATGATCGAGCTCATTGATGTGGTTGCAACCGAGATGAAACGGGCTGCCGATAAGGTGCCGAGCGACGCGGAAATTCTGCGCGCTAAGGCGCAACTCAAAGCTGGTCTCCTGATGGCTCTGGAAAGCTGTTCTACTCGCGCCGATCAAATGGCGCGTCACCTATTGAGCTATGACCGTATTCTTTCGACCGGCGAGCTTATGCATAAGGTGGATGACGTAACGCCCGAACTTGCACGTGATTTCGCGGCACAGATTGCAGCAAGCGTGCCCTCTATTGCGGTCGTTGGCAGTGGCCGCAAATCGCAGAAACATGCGCGCCATGCAGAAGGCGTTGCGGGATTTTAGCCCTCCGGGGGAGCATGAATGGCATTCCTGAGGTCGAGCATAGGGCTGGACGGCGCACAGGCGGTGCGCGGGCGCGGCATGCTGCTGCGCGCGCCGGCAATGAGCGACTATGGTCCCTGGGCTGAACTCATGGCGCGTAGCCGCGAGCATCTGACACCGTGGGAGCCCAGTTGGCGGCGCCATGAGCTGACGCGCGGTGCCTACCGCCGCCGAGTCCGTCACTATCAGCGCGAGGCCCGCGAGGATGTGGGTTATGCGTTTCTGATCATCGACGAAACAGATGACGAACTCGTTGGCGGCGTCACACTGTCGAACGTTCGCCGCGGTGTCACGCAGGCCGCTGTGCTCGGTTATTGGCTGGGACTGCCCTACATCAAACGCGGATACATGACGCGAGCCGTCCAGACTGTCGCGAATTTAGCGTTCAACGATCTGCATCTGCACCGGCTCGAGGCGGCGACGATGCCATCGAACGCAACCTCTATCCGCGTACTGGAGCGCAACAGCTTTCGGCGCGAGGGGTTCGCGCGCGGCCTTTTGAAGATCAACGGCGTTTGGGAGGACCACATACTCTTCGCTCTCCTCGCTGAGGACTTCGTGCTCTCTCGCGAGGTTCCCGAGGCGATGCGTCGATGATGCACCCGGGCGAGCTGGTAGATCGAGATAACAACCGTTGCTTCAACGGCCGCACAGGCCTGCTCACACTTTTGATCGCCGTCTTCTTGTTCGCACTGCTGCCCGGGCGTGCCCTCGCCTTGAAACCCATCGTTGTTTCGCCCGATGAGGAGCACATCGAGATCACGACACTCGGCGAGTTCTACGATGGCCGCGGCGACAGCGTCCAGGTTGAGACGGCCGCCGGTGCAGACGGCGTGACGGGCCGAATGTCAGTTAGGGCCTCGACAGCTGGTACCAATCCAAATTGGATTGTGTTTGCGCTCAGCAATCCGACCGACAAGCCGATCGAGCGATGGCTGACGGCGGAGCGGTATAACGTGGTCGGCTCAGGTGGCGTGTGGCCCGACCTGGATGCACGACGCATCGAGGCCATTACACCCTCGATTGGGTTCGTGCCCGAGCGCATCAAGAGCTATCGCGCCGATATCTTCCGCATCACGCTTGAGCCGGGGCAGACAATCACCTACGTCGCCGAGTTGTCCTCACAGCGCTTTGCGCGCATCTATCTTTGGAAACAGTTCGAATACCAGCTCAAGACGCGCGACCGCCAGCTATTCAACGGCATTATGCTCGGCCTCACGGGCCTGCTAGCAATCTTTCTGACCGCAATCTTTGCTGCAAACCACAAGGCGGTTTTCCCAAGTGCTGCGCTCGTCGCTTGGTGTGCGCTTGCCTACCTGTGCGTCGATTTCGGGTTCTTTCACAAGTTGTTTCAGTTGCGTCCCGAGGACAATGCTGTCTATCGGGCAGCTAGTGAATCGGCCGTGGCCGCAAGCCTTGTTATCTTCCTATCCGTGTTTCTGAGGATCTCGCATTGGCATGGTCTCATACGCATGCTGTTTGCGGTGTGGATCATAGCGCAACTCATGTTGATCGCCGTGGCGGTGATCGATCCAAGGCTCGCTTCGACGTTTGCACGCATGTCGTTCCTGGCGATTGGCGTCGTCGGCGCCGCATTCACGCTTTTTCTCGCATTGCGCGGACAGGATCGCGCGTTGTCTCTGATTCCAACATGGATCCTGTTTCTGATTTGGATCTTTGGTACCGCAATGGTGCTAACGGGGCGCCTGTCCGGCGACGTTGTCGTCTCTTCGCTCGTTGCGGGTTTCGTTCTCATCCTCGTTCTGATCGGATTCACAGTAACCCAATTCGCCTTTCGCTCTCTGGAGCCGCTTTATGGGGCCGCGCCCGGAGAGCTGCAGATTCGTGCGCTCGCCCTTGAAGGCGCGGGATCGGCCGTTTGGGAGTGGAACGTTCGGCGTGACGAGATCAAGGTGAGTTCTTCGATCGAGTCCTTCCTGGGCCTGCGCGCGGGCGAGCTGAGCACAAATGTCGACCAATTCATCAAGCACTTGCACCCGACCGATCGAGAACGATTCCGGTTAATCCTGTGGTCCATTCGGGAGCGCGCGGGCGCGCGAATCCGCACCGACTTCAAAATGCGCCATGCAGACAACAGCTACCGCTGGTTCGAGCTAGAGGCGGCAAGCATCCCCAGTTCCGACCAGCGGTCGCTACGCTGTGTAGGCCTCATGCGCGACGTGACGGACGCCAAACGCGCCCATGAGCGGCTGCTGCACGATGCGGTGCATGACAGCCTGACAAGCCTACCCAATCGTGAGCTACTGCTCGACCGTCTTAAGGTCGCCGTCATGCGGGCGGAATCCGAAGACAAGGTCCGGCCAAGCCTTTTCTTCATAGACATCGACAAGTTCAAAAGCGTGAACGTTTCGTTCGGCTTGGTCGTGGGTGACAGTCTGCTGTTGACGGTCGCGCGCCGTTTGCAGCGCCATCTCGGTGCGCATGACACATTGGCTCGCGTCGGCGGCGACCAATTCGCCATCCTGCTTGTTGCCCAGAAGAACCCCGGTGAGCTTGCTTCTCTGGCTGAGCGCGTACGCAGATCGCTTCGCGCCCCCATTAAGATTGCCGGCCAAGAGATTGTGCTCACGGGTTCGGTTGGGCTTGCCGTCTACGATGGCGAGGAGCCGAACCATCTCGACCTCTTCAAGGAGGCCGAGATCGCAATGTACCGCGCCAAGCGTGGTGGGGCAGACCGCATCGAAATATTCCGGCCAGAAATGCGCGGCGATCGCGATGACCGAGTTGCGTTGGAAAGCGATTTGCGCAAGGCGCTCGAGAAAAACCAAATCAAGGTGCTCTACCAGCCCATTATCTATCTGCCGACCGAGGAGCTCGCAGGCTTCGAAGCACTGGTACGTTGGGAGCATCCCAAGAAGGGCCTCATGAACCCTGCCGACTTTATACCGGTGGCTGAGGAATCCGATCTCATTGTGCGGCTTGGCTCGTACGTGCTGCTGCAGGCGGCTCACGAGGCGGCGCGATGGCAGCGTGAGTTGCCCCGTGACGAGCATCCACTCTTCGTGAGCGTGAACATCTCCAGCCGTCAGATCTTCCGCCAGAATTTGATTCAGGAGATCCGCCACATTCTCGGACGCAACATCGTGCCGAAGGGTTCACTGCGGCTGGAAGTCACCGAGAGCCTTGTCATGGAAAACCCTGAGCAGGCCACGGAGATTCTAGAGTGTTTACGCGGGGCCGGTGCAGAGTTGGCGCTTGACGACTTCGGTACGGGTTATTCTTCGCTCGCCTATCTGCATCGCTTCCCCTTTGACACGATCAAGATCGATAGGGCGCTGGTGCAGTCGAGTGGAAGCGGCAACGGCGCCGGATATGCAATTGTGCGTTCGATGGTGGCGCTGGCGCATGAGCTTGAGAAGAAAGTAGTGGCCGAAGGTGTGGAGACTTCGGAAGACGTGGGCTTCCTGCGTTCAATCGGCTGCCATTATGCGCAAGGCTTCTACTACGGCGAGCCGATGTCCGATCGCGAAGTGACGCAACTTCTGAAGATGGTGCGCACTGCAGAGCACAAAATGCGCCCGCGCGGCCTCTTCCGGGCAAAACCGAAGTCGAAGCCAAAGCAGAAACCGAAGAAAGTGGCGAAAGCGCCATCCAAGCAAGGTCCAGTGGCAGCGCTGCCTCCGCCACGGCCCAATGGCAAACAGGCTAGGCCGCCGCCCATAGCCGGTGACACGGTGCCCCGTATTCCGCCTCCGAGTAGGGCGATTCCGTACATTCCTCCGACCGCAGCGGGCTCAACACGGAAAAGCCCAAACGCTCCGCAGGATCGCACGGTGCGCCCGCTTTCTCGCCCGGCTTCGTCGCCGCCCGTACAAAGGATTGCAACTCCAGTGCCCCCGATTCCGCTAGCCGCGCCCATTTCGCCTCTTCCGCAACAAAGCACGGCGAAGCCGCCCGCTGGAGTTGGGAACGTCAAGGGAATGGGGAAGGCACCACCCATTCCGCCTGTCCCGCCGCCGCCACAAGCTGCGGCAAAGTCAAACGGGCCGGCGCCCGCCCCTAGCGGCAGTGCCGGGCCTCCTGCCAACAAGGGCGGACCTCCGTCCTTGCCCCCTGCCCCGCCAGTGGCTGGTGCATCCGCGCCCCGATCGCCGCCCCCGCCGATGCCTCCCACAGTCCCTGCTCTTCAATCGAAGGGTGTTGGTGCGCCGCTTGCGCCCGAGGACGCCGCCATTCCCGAACCAGATGTGTTGGCCGCTGCGTTGCGCCAGCCGCCGGAAGCCGCGCCTGCTAGCAAGTCTGCCGTGGCGGCTCCTACTCAGATGGCCCAGCCCAACGAGCCGACGCGGCCTACACCACCGTCACCGAGCAATTCGAGTGCGCCCAACTTCACAGGCCTTTCGCCACAAATGGCTGCGAGTTTGGCGAAACTCGCCGGCGTTCCTTGGCCACCAAAACACGATGGTTCTTCCAAAAAGGACGAGGAGCCGAAGGAGGAAAGCGTCGTCGCTGCGCCGACAGGTTCGAAGGGCATGCTGCCCAAGTGAGCAGCTTCGAATGTCGCAACGTGCGACCGGAAGCAGATCCGATTAAGCCTTGCTTAGGCGTGGCCTGCGTCGCTCACCAGATGTGATGGATCGATCCCGATCTTGGCAAAGGCGCGTGTGTACTTCGACTCAACGTCCGGGTTGAAAATCAGACCCAGGTCAGCGGGACAATTCAACCAGCCATTGGCTTGGATTTCACTCTCAAGCTGACCCGGTGACCATCCTGCATAGCCGAGCGCCAACATTGCCTTGTTCGGCCCTTTGCCCGCCGCGATCGCTTTGAGGATATCGATTGTCGCGGTGAGACAGACTCCGTCCTCGATGGGCAAGGTGGAATCGTCTGCGAAATAGTCGGAGCTATGCAGCACGAAACCGCGTCCCGTTTCCACGGGCCCACCGACGTGGATCGACATGGACAGTTTCTTGTTGGAAAGCCCGTCCCCAGTATCAGACGGCACGATGCCCAATCGCTCCAGCAAGTCGGGGAAGCTGATGTGTGGCGCACGCTGATTGATGATGAGGCCCATTGCGCCGTCCCCGGAGTGCGCACAAACGTACACGACCGAGCGCGCGAAGCGCCGGTCCGACATAAGGGGCATGGCGATCAGCAGCTGCCCGCCGAGGAAATCGTCGCCGGTTGCACGGCTACGTGTTCGAGGGATCTTCATCTGGTAAGACTAGCGCGTTGCCGGCCGCAGTGTGAAGCGCTCAATTTCGGCGGCGTGGTGAATTGGTTATTCATAAAGGCTGAAATGTGGGCGCGAGCGGCCTTCATGAAGTCGTGATTTGCGGCAGGATGACGAGGCGTTAGAAGGCTTGTTAAGGTTGGCGGCGAGTACAAATACGAGAAATGTATTCAATGAAGCTGCAAAATTTTCTTTCTATTGCGCTGACAGTTTTTGCAGTCAGTGCGCTCCCCGCACTGTCGGTTGACGGCGGTGCCGCGGGTCTGTCCTCCGACTGGGCCGAAGGGCACAATTCGCGTGTGCGACTCATCGCAGGTAAAGGCCTAGCCGGTGTCGAATTACAGATGCCGAAGGGTTGGAAGACCTATTGGCGCAATCCCGGGGATGCCGGTGGTGTTCCGCCATCCTTTGATTGGTCAAAGTCAGAAAACCTCGCGTCCGCAGAAGTGCTCTATCCCGCGCCGGAGCGGTTCACCGACCGTATTGGCGATACGGTGGGCTACAAGGACACGGTGGTCTTTCCGGTGCGTCTTGAGGCGAAGGATCCGGCAAAACCGATCGGTTTGCGCCTCGCGCTCGATTATGGCGTCTGCAAGGAAATCTGCATTCCCGCTGAGGCCGCGCTGACGCTCGACATCACCTCTGACGCGCCGCCGATACCGCAGCAGCTCGCGGACGCCCAGGGCCGGGTTCCCCGCCCGGCGAGCGAAAAGAAGCCGTCTGATCCTAGTCTCAAGCGTGTGGTGTTGAACCTTACTGGCGAAAGACCGCATATCGTGCTGGAGACCAAGTTCCCTGGCGGTGGCGTGCACGCGGACGCGTTTATCGAGGCGCCGTCGGGCAGCTACGTACCTCTGCCAAAGATTACCGCTGATGACGGGGCCGGCAACGTGACGTTCGAGGTCGATCTATCATCAGACGTGGATGTCGAGGACCTGAACGGCCATTCACTCATTGTGACACTCGTCTCTGATGAAGGGCAATCGGAAGTCACGTTCGATATCCGTTGAGCGGCAACCCTCGTTTCAGCATATGATGGATTTCTGTAGGGCTATTATCGTCCGGCCAGGAGCCCAGCTTTACAAAGAGAAGGGATGATCAGATGACGATTAAGGTCGGCTATAAATTACCCGATGTGAGTTTCTTGGTAATGACCGCCGACGGCCCATCGCCGAAGATGACAGCGGAGGTGTTCGGCGGCAAGAAGGTCGCGCTTTTTGCCGTGCCGGGCGCTTTTACGCCGACGTGTCAGCAGCAGCACATGCCAGGATTTGTTACGCGCGTTGACGAACTCAAGAGCAAGGGGGTCGATACAATCGCCTGCACCGCCGTCAACGACGTCTTTGTGATGACTCAATTCGCAAAGGACACGGGCGCTGAGGGCAAGATCCTCATGCTGGCAGACGGCAATGCCGAGTTCGCCAAGAAGCTGGGTCTGGAAATTGATCTGTCAGGCTTTGGTCTCGGCCTGCGGTCGAAGCGCTATGCGATGCTTGTCGATGACGGCGTGGTCAAGATCTTGAACGTTGAGGACAAACCGCCAGAGCACGATAAGTCGAGCGGGGCCACACTGTGCTCGGCGATCGATCATTCTTTCTGAAGCCGGTGATCAGGTGTCATCGGTACCTGCCGCACGATTTCCTTTCAGATATGGCGCCACGGCCTCGCGCGCCAGCTCGTCGGCCCGCTCGTTCTCTTTGTCGCCGGTGTGCCCACGCACCCAACGCCAATCGATTTGGTGGCGCTCTTGAGCCTCATCGAGTCGCTGCCAAAGTTCAACGTTCTTAACGGGCTTCTTGTTGGCCGTGCGCCAGCCGTTGGCTTTCCAGCGGTTGATCCAGCTCGTAATTCCGTCTTTCAGATAGGAGCTGTCGGTGTGAAGCTCGACGCGGCTCGGCCTTTTTAGGGCTTCAAGTGCTCTGATAGCGGCCATCAGTTCCATGCGATTGTTGGTTGTCTCGGCTTCGCCCTCCGAAATTTCCTTGCGATGGCCTGCGTAGATCAGGATAGCTCCCCATCCGCCGGGTCCCGGATTGCCCGAGCATGCGCCGTCCGTGTAGATCACCACCGGCGTCTTGGCCGTCATTTCGCGCGCTCCCCGACCCCGTAGTCCGCGATCGATCGAACACCCTGGTGGAAGCGCAGCTGGCGCACGTACTCGGCGGGATTCTTCGGGCTGACCAATGTGCTGGGCGGCGTATTGAGCCAATCGTATGCTCGCGTCAGTAAGAAGCGCATGGCCGCACCGCGCGCCAGCATTGGCATCGCCTCGCGCTCCGCATTGGTCAGCGGGCGGACATCTTCATAGCCCCGCAGGAATGCGCGTCCCTTGGTGATGTTGAAGGACGCGTCCTGCTCGAAGCACCAGGCGTTGAGGCACACTGCGATATCGTAGGCGAGCGCGTCGGTGCAGGCGAAGTAAAAGTCGATGAGCCCTGACAGCTGGTTTCCCAGGAAGAAGACGTTGTCGGGGAAGAGGTCGGCATGAATGACGCCTTCTACGAGGCCCGTTGGCCATCCGGCATCGAGCACATCAAGCTCGCTTTCGATAAGTTGCTCAAGTCCGGCAGAGATTTCCTCGGTCCGGTTGGCAAAGTGTTTGTAAAGCGGGCGCCAGCCAGCAGGCCCTAGGGTGTTCGCGCGTTTCAACGCAAAGCCTTCCCCGCCCAGATGCATCTCGGCTAAGGCGCGCCCCACAGCGGTGCAATGCATTGGCGTCGGCCGGCGGATCCAAAATCCCTCTAGGAACGTGACAATAGCGGCGGCGCGCCCGGCGAGCTCGCGCAAGTTGCGGCCTTCCAGATCGCGTATCGGGATGGGGCACGACACACCGCGGCTTGCCAGGTGTTCCATGAGGCCGAGAAAAAACGGCAGGTCGTCGTGAGCAACGCGTTTTTCATATAGCGTCAGGATGAAAGGGCCGCGGGTCGCATGGACGATGTAGTTGGTGTTCTCGACACCCTCCGCGATACCCTTGAACGACAACAGTTCGCCCAAGTCATAGCTGGCCATAAAGGTCGAAAGTTCCACGTCGCTGACTTCGGTGTAGACGGCCATAGGGATTATAGGTCTCGCTAGGGTCCGGTGGTGTTAGGCGCTCGACGCAGCGCGAAGCTCACGCGGCACGTTGAAGGCTATATTCTCGTTCGCCGTCGTTACGGTCTCAACCGTCAGGTCAAAGCGTTTGCGGAATTCTTCGATCACTTCCTCGACGAGCTCTTCAGGCGCGGACGCACCTGCTGTGATGCCGACGGTCTGTAAGCCTTCGAGATCGGCCCACGGGATTTCCCGGGCACGCTCAATCAACTGGGCTTTGGCGCAGCCAGCACGCTGTGCCACCTCCACCAATCGCAACGAGTTGGAGCTTTGTGGGCTGCCGACGACCAGCAGGCAGCCAACACGTTGGGCCATGGCTTTGACCGCCGCCTGCCGGTTGGCCGTGGCGTAGCAGATGTCTTCCTTTTGCGGGCCGACGATCTGTGGAAAGCGGCTTTTCAAGAGAGCCACGATGTCGGCCGTGTCGTCGACTGACAGCGTCGTCTGTGTGACGTAGGCAAGCTTTGCCGGGTCTTTCGGGACAAAAACGTGTGCTTCCTCGACGGTCTGGATCAGGTGAACTGCGCCATCCGGGAGCTGGCCCATGGTTCCGGCCACCTCTGGGTGCCCGGCATGGCCGATAAGTAGGATCTGGAGCCCCTGCTCAAAGTGTCGCGCTGCCTCCATGTGGACCTTGAAGACCAGGGGGCACGTTGCGTCCAGAATGAACAAATTGCGGGCCTTGGCGGCCGCCGGTATGGCCTTGGCGACCCCGTGTGCCGAAAAGATCACGGGTTTCGTCGTGTCTGGGATCTCATCCAATTCCTTCACAAAAACGGCGCCTTTGGCCTTCAAAGAATCCACGACGTAGCGGTTGTGGACGATCTCGTGACGCACGTAGGCGGGCGCACCGAACCTGGCCAGGGCCAGCTCGACAATTTGAATGGCCCGGTCGACGCCAGCGCAGAACCCGCGGGGGGCCGCCAAATAAAGGGTGAGGCGCGGTCGTTGAACGTGTGCACTAGAAGGGGGCGAATCGGGCATTCTCTTTCTCGTCTCTCCAGCGGCCAGCCGCCGCAACGTGTTTTGCTGACGTAGGCTTGAGGTGGTAAGTTTTGAGTCGGGACAATACAGGAAGCCTCCGCTGTCGGCCTAGAAGTTTGGGCAGGCCGGGCACGCAAGAGGCCGGAGAAGGGCTAGACCGGGGCGCTATGACGCAATCCGTGACGAGCGCTGCGCTTACCGCTGTGCAGGTTTGCTCCTGCGGGCTCTTGGCTATTCTCGTTGCCGGCTGCGGAGCCTCCTCCCTTACGTCCGGTTTTGGCAGCAGCGTGTTTGGCGGCTCTTCATCGGAGAGTGAGCCAGCCCCTGGCGTCAATGAGGAGCAGCTTCTCTCAGCGGCCAAGGCCGATCAAGGGGGCATCGGCGGCGGAATTGTGGGCGAGATCGCCCATGGCTGTCCGCGCCTGAAAGTATCCCCGCGTGATAGCCACTTGACAATCTATGAGCCTGGCCGCGCCGGCGACGGCCTTGCCATCATGCATCGTGGCGAGATCACGAAGACGGCACGCGAATGTCAGATCGAGCCGGGCCGCGTTACGGTGCGCTACGGTTTCTCTGGCCGGGTGCTATTGGGCCCGCGCGGCAAACCAGGACGCGTGAGCCTGCCGGTCAACATCATCGTGACTGATTCCAAGCGCGAGAAGATCATCACCGATTCAATGAAAGTCGATGTCGCAATCGCCGACGACAAACCGATTGGATACTTCTCAGCCGTGCGCTCGTTGACATTCAACATTCCCGAAGGTACGCGGCCGGGAGAGTTTGTGCTGTTTGTCGGATTTCGGCAGAAGGCGCCTGGCGCCGGCTAACCCAAACCGGGCCCAAACAGGCACCTCTTAATTGAGCTTGCCGTCGAGATCGCGAATGCCGTTCTCGATCAGCGTATTGGCCGTGGCGCCGGCGACGCGACTTTTCAAGATCTTCTCCGCCACAGCGGTAGCGCTCTCAACAGACGCCGTGCGCACGTCGCTCAGCGCCTGGGCCTCGGCCCGTTCGATCTTCTCTTCGGCCAGCTTGGTGCGACGCTCTACGGACTCTTGCAAATTCTTGCGTGTTTCCGCGGCAAGCGCTTCCCCCTCACGCTTGGCCTGCTCGAGGATGGTCTTTGTCTCATCCTCGGCCTCACGGCTCCTTCTTTGATAGTCTGCGAGCAGTGCGTGCGCCTCGTCACGCAAGCGTCGCGCTTCGTCGAGGTCGGCACGAATGGCCGTGGCGCGGTCGTCGAGCGCCTTTCCGACCGCCCCCGGAATGCCGTAGTAGATCAGCAGCGCAACGAAACCGATAAAGGCGATCATTACCCAAAAGACGGGATCGGCAGGATGTAACATTCGACCCTCACTCGGCAGCGGGTTGCAGGAATTTCTTCACTTCGGCGGGGCTGACGTCCTCGCCCAAGAGTTTGCCCACGACGGCGCTTGCTGTCTCAGCTGCAATCTCGTTGACGCTGGCCAGCGCCTTGGATTTGGTCACGGCGATGCGAGCTTCGGCCTCTCCGAGTTTGGAGGCGAGCTGGCCCTCGACGTTCGCGCGCTCTTTATCCGTTTCGTCGGCGAGTTTGTCGCGCATTTCCTTGGCCATGCCGGACGCCTTTTGGCGCGCTTCGCTTAGCGCCTTCTCATATGCGGCGAGCGCTTCATCGGTTTCCTGCTTGAATCGCTCAGCCGCTTGCAGGTCGCGCTGCACGCGGTCTTTGCGTTCCTCGATCACCTCTCCGATGCGGGGAAGCGCTACACGCGCGAGGATAAAATAGAGAACCACGAACGTCAGCGCGAGCCAAACGAGCTGCGGCGAGAAGTCGGCCGGGTTGAGCTGAGGAAGCCCTCCCGACTTTCCCTCGTGCGTTGCTTCGGCCGCCGCTGCGACGAATGCGGGGATCGCTGCGATCATGGTCTCCTCCTGTGGCGGACGCTTTAAACCAATCAGCCGAACAGGATGATGAGCGCGATCAGCAGGCCGAACAGGCCGGTCGCCTCGGCAAGCGCGAAGCCAATCAGAAGATTGGTGAACTGGGCGGGCGCGGCCGACGGATTGCGCATAGCGCCAGACAGATAGTTGCCGAAGATGTTTCCGATGCCGACACCGGCGCCGATGAGCGCGCTGCAGGCAAGGCCGGCACCGATCATCTTTGCAGCTTCCACTTCCATTGTTTTCTTCTCCCTTTTGGAACGCGTTTGGTGAATGTGATGTCTTAGGTGATCGCTTGGTTCAGGTGTCAGTGATGCATGTGAAGCGCGTCATTGAGGTAGATGCAGGTCAATACCGTGAAAATCAGAGCCTGAAGAAAGGCGACCACAATTTCCAAGCCGGTAAAGGCAACCATGAAGGCAAGCGGTGCCCAGCCGCCAAGGACGCCAAGTCCGACGACGAATCCGCCGAATACCTTCAGCATCGTGTGTCCCGCCATCATATTGGCGAAGAGACGCACGGAGTGGCTGACCGGGCGGATCAGATAGGAGAGGAGTTCGATGGGGACGATGATTGGCAACAGCCACCAGGGCACGCCGTCGGGCATGAACAGCTTTAGATAGCCAATCCCGTGGCGCGCAAAACCAATCAGCGTTACAGCGATCCACACCATGGCCGCAAAGGCGAATGTCACGATGATATGGCTCGTCACGGTGAAGGCGCCTGGCACCATGCCTATCAGATTGAGCGTAAGGATAAAGACGAAGATCGTGAACACCCAGGGGAAGAACTTCATACCTTCCTCGCCCAGGTTCTCACGCACCATGTTGGCGATGTACTCGTAGGAGAGTTCGGCGACGGATTGCAACCGGTCAGGCACCAACGCACGCCGCCGTATCGAGAAAATGAGAAATCCCGAGATTAGCGCCACCGCGATTACCATGAACAAGGATGCGTTGGTGAACGTCGCGTCGATGCCAAAAATATCGAGAGGAATGATCCGCTCGATCTCGAACTGTTCCATGGGGCTGTGATGTTCAGCCCCGTTTGCGCCTTCTGCAGCCAAAGTCCAAACCCCTACCTGTCGTCCTCGTCGTCGTCCGCCACCGAAGGCGTTGCGAATTGCGATGCTTCGACTTCCGCCTGCGCCTTTTGCGCAACTCGGATCACATTCATAAGACCCGCAGCAAATCCAATGGTCACGAACAAGACCAGAAGCCAAGGCGCAGTGCCTAGCCATCGGTCGAGCACCCAGCCGATGAAGCCACCAACTCCCACACCGACCACGAGTTCGGCAACGAAGCGAAAGGCGTTCGCAAACGCCTTGCTACGCGCACGTGCATCGCCCGATGGGGGCGGCATGCGTCGCGCTTTCACTTCGTCGAGCCGCTTACCGAGGTTATCGGAGCGTTTTCGAAGAGCTGCGCGCTGCTCGGGGCTGATCTCGCCACGTTGCGGGTCGGAACCCTTCCCTGAGGCTGACATGGCTGCACCGGCTCGATTGCAATTCGCGGCTGCCAAAAGGCGGTTTTTTCAACGGCGCGCACCATAGTGACGGCCCCTAGGGGTGTCAAGAAAGCGCCGAAAACATTGGGGGTATGCGAACCGCGCAGGCGGCTCACCCGGCCTCGCGAAAGCGCTGGGCCGTCTCCAGGTCAACAGAAACGATCTGAGAGATGCCCTTCTCTGCCATAGTGACCCCGAACAGCCTGTTTACGCGCGCCATGGTCATCGGGTGATGTGTGATGACCAAGAAGCGCGTGGCCGTCTCCGCCACCATTGCCTCCAGCAGCCTGCAGAACCGGTCGACGTTGGCGTCATCCAATGGCGCGTCTACCTCATCCAGCACACAGATTGGCGAGGGGTTGGTCAGGAATACCGCAAAGATGAGAGAAAGCGCAGTCAGCGACTGTTCGCCGCCCGAAAGCAGCGAGAGTGTCGCAGGCTTCTTGCCGGGTGGCTTGGCGATAATCTCCAGGCCGCCTTCGAGCGGGTCTTCGCCTTCAACCATCTCAAGCCGTGCCTCGCCCCCACCGAACAGGGTGGTGAACAGCCTTCGGAAATGGCCGTCGACTTGCTCGAAGGCATCCTGCAGGCGCTTGTGGGCTTCCCGATTGAGTTGGCCGATGGCCGTGCGCAGCTTGGTGATGGCCTGCTCCACGTCGGCCCGCTCCGTCCCCATGCCAGACACCTGGGCTGAAAGCGTTTGCAACTCGTTGTCCGCTTGCAGATTGACCCCGCCAAGCCGTTCCCGGTCCGACTTGAGGTTGGCAACTTTGCGTTCCACGTCCGCCAGTGGAGGTAATGGGGTGTCGGGCTCGATCTCGGCTGCCTTCAGGCACCCTTCCGGCGCCATGTCCAAGGCCTCGCGAATTTGCCGTGCCATCTCCTGGCGCCGCGTACGCGCGCCCTCCAGCCTTGCTTCCGTGCGGGCGCGGTCTTCACGTGCCTCGGTAACGGTGACCTGTGCGGCGCGCAGGCCCTGCGTGCCAGCCTTCAGCGCATTGTCTGCCTCGGCCAGCACATCGGCGGCAACTTTGCGTTCGCGGCCAGCATCGCTCAGTGCGGAAAGCAGTTTCTGACGCTTCTCTGCGATCTGCGTTGGCATGTCGGCCAGCGTATCAAGCTCAATGTGCGTTTCGACGCGCCGTGACTTCAATGTCTCGATCTGCTGGTCGGCGCCTGCGCTGCGCGTGCTCCAGCGTTCACGCTCCATGCCGATCGCTTGGCTCCGCTCGGCCCGCAAACGCTTGTCGCGATCCAGCTCGGAGATGGTCGCGCGTGCTTCGGCGAGGGCGGCGCGGTGTGTCTCCGCTTGCCCCTGGGCCTCTACGAGCGCTGGTGCGGGATCATCGACCGCGGAGAACTCCGCAAGCGTCCTTTCAAGTTCGGTTTGCGCCTCTTCCGCCAGCACGCGGTCCTGCTCAGCGCGCGCGCGCGCGCCGGACACCGCGGCAAGCTTGCTTTCCGTCTCTCGCGCTGAACGCTCAATCACAGTCAGCGCTTCGCGCGTTTGGGACATCGTAGTTTGCGCTTCGCGCCACAGTTTGCGTAACCGCTGCTCTTCCCCTTGAGCCTCATTGAGTGCCTCAGAAGCTTCGCGCTCGTCCCTGGTACGCGCATCGGTAGCTGTCCGCGCAGCAGCTTCCTCCAATTCGATCGAGGCTAGGCGATTGCGTTCAGCAAGCCGTTGTGCTGCCGGCGTTATGGCCTCGGCGGCAGCGGTGAAACCATCCCAACGCCACAGATCGCCTTCACGCGAAACGAGGCGCTGGCCCGGTTGCAGGCTGGACTGCAACATCGCGCCCTGTTCGCGCGAGACAACGATGCCCGTCTGCTTGAGACGGCGGTTCAGCTCTGGTGGAGTCACGACGAAACTGCCAAGAGGCTCAACGCCGGAGGGCAAGGCGCCGTCCTGGCGCCCAATGCCCACATGGTGCCAGTGCACCGGCGCTGTCTTCTCGGCAGGCGCATCCAGATCGTCGCCGAGTGCGGCGCCAAGTGCGGCTTCAAATCCGGGGGCAACACGTAACTGGTCGAGGATCGGGGGAAAATCTGTCCCGTGCTGGGGCACGAGCAATTTGGCTAGCGTTTCGCGCTCGGTTTTCAAACCGGCTTCAGCAAGCTGTGCCCGGGCGCTCTCCTCGCGGGCGGTGTTTGCCGTAACGGAGAGATCACGTGTGGCTTCCTCTGCCGCAACGGCCTTAGCTTCAATGCGCGCGATCTCTTGTGCAAGTTGCTTTCCAGCTTCGGTGATCCGCGCTTGCTTTTGTGCGTCTGGCGCAGCGCCTGCGATCTCGCGAGTCTTCGCGTCGAGTTCGCCAAGCTGCTGGCCGAGCTTGGCCACCAAGTCGCGTTTCTCAGCAAGGCTTGCTTGAAGGATTTGCTGTTTGGCGCGCCGTTCGGCGACTTTCGTCGTCAGCTCCGCAAGGCGGTCTTCGATAGACTTGGCCTCTTTCTCCGCGACGGTGAGCTTCTCGCGAGAGTCTGCTGCGCGCGTGTCGGCGGTGCTCTCAGCCGATTGCAGTATCTCGCTTTCAGTATTGAGCCGATCCAGCACGTCGCGTGCCTCCGCGACGAGTTCGTGTTCGCGCGCGATATCCTTTTCAAGTTGATCGACACGCGATTGCAGTTCTTGTTCGCGCTCAGTAGTGCGCGTTGCCTCGCGCTCGAAATTCTCCTCCACGACCCGCAGCCGTCCAAGAACGGCGGCGCGCTTGGCCTCTTCGGCGCGCAGCGGATCCATACCTTCCGAAAGCTTCGCTTCCACAGCCAATGCTTGGCTTTCGGCCTGTGTCACCGCGCCGAGTTTTGCTAGCGTCTCAGAGAGGTTCGTTTCTTCGGTTTCCACAAGCGCCTGCGCTTGCGCCCACGTCAGATGGAGCAACAGCGCTTCCTGGCGACGAATGTCTCCGGAAACTTCCTTATAGCGCCGGGCCGCGCGCGCTTGCCGCTTCAGGCTCTCGACCTGCGAGTTCAGTTGACCCATAATATCGTTGAGACGCGCAAGGTTTGCCTCAGTCGCTTTCAGGCGCAGCTCTGCCTCGTGGCGGCGGCTGTGCAGTCCTGCAATGCCGGCGGCGTCTTCGAGAATACGGCGGCGCTGTTCTGGCTTGGCGTTGACGATCTCGCCGATCTGACCTTGGCGCACCAGCGCGGGCGAGCGCGCACCTGTCGCGGCATCCTCAAACAGGATTTTGACGTCGCGCGCGCGGGCTTCTCTTCCGTTGATGCGGTAAGCGGAGCCAGCCTCGCGCTCGATGCGCCGCGTGATTTCGATGACGTCCGTATCGTTGTACTCGGAAGGTGCTTTGCGCTCGGTGTTATCCAAGAAAACCGTGACTTCCGCGCTGTTTCTCGCTGGCCGGTGGTTGGTACCTGAGAAGATCACGTCGTCCATGGCGGCCGCGCGCATGCTCTTGTAGGACGTCTCGCCCATGACCCATCGAAGCGCTTCCAGCAGGTTCGATTTTCCGCAGCCGTTGGGACCGACAACGCCGGTCAGCCCCGGTTCGATCAAGAGCTCGGTCGGCTCCACGAAGGACTTGAAGCCCAACAGCCTTAGACGACTGATCTTCATCGTATTCCCAGCGTCAGAAACTCAGAAGAATGGGATTGTTGCCACGCTTGGCGTGTAACCCGTGCATCAGCCTGGCTCACCGACAGCCGCAGTGGTTGGAGCGGCGAGAAGCGGCTCGACCATTTTGCGGATCTCCTTCATCGTGAGCGCGCGCTTTACGAGCTTGCCCTGAATGAAGAAGTTTGGTGTGCCAATGACGCCGAGCGTGCGCCCGCGGTCCTTGACCCATTTCAACCCCCCGATCATGGCTTGATTCTCGTGGCAAGCGTCAAATTGCTGACGCGTCATCCCCACCTGAGAGGCCACCTTGAATATGGCGTCGAGCCGCACCTCTTGCGAGACCCATTTCTTTTGTTGTTCCAATAACTTGCTATAAAGCACCAGGTATTTCGAGGGCCTGGCGCAGCGCAACGCGATTGTCGCAGCGCCCGAGGACTTGCCGATGGGGAACTCGCGAATGATGAAGCGTACCTTTCCCGGATCGATGTAGGCGCGCTTCAGCTTTGGATACGTTTCGCGCTGGAATCGCCGGCAGTAAGGGCATGTGAGAGAGGCGTACTTGATGATCGTGACGGGAGCATCCGGCCGCCCAAAAGACATCTCCTTCAGTGTGCCCGTCTGCATGACCTGAGCGATTGTCGGGTTTTTGATGACTTGGCGCCCGCCCGGTGGCCTGTCTGGCCGCACCGCGTACGGGTTGAACCCGCTGCTGTCACTGGCCGCCACCGGGCTGGTCGCACCGGGATAGGCAGAGGCGGAACTCGGGTTTTGCGATCCTGGATCGGCCGATAGATCGCCTGATGGTAACGCACCATCGCCCGCGCAGCCTGCCAGCAGGGCGGCTAGCGATAACAGAGCGGGGATGACGCCCATCCGTTTCACTGGCCCAGGCTCTCTACTGTCGTTTCGTGGAATCGCGCATCTTAGCTTTTGGCTAAGAGCGGCTCGATCATTTTGTCGAATGACACAATCGTCGGGGAACCCGTTAGTCGCTTGCCGTTGATGAAAAACGTTGGGGTCGAACTGACTCCATAAACGTCCGAGGCACGCGTGCGCCCACTCGTGATGTTGTCGAGCAACTTCTGATCCGTCAGGCATTTATCGAACGTTTCTTGTGTGAATCCTGCCTGCTTGGCCAACTCGAACAGCTTTGGAACGGGGTTGCCCTTGGCAAATGCCCACTCTTCCTGCTTTTCGAATAAGGCCTCGATCAATGGAAAGGTTTTGTCGCCCCCGGCGCAGCGCGCCAACATCGAAGCGGCCGCGGCCAGATTGTCGAGCGGTAACTCCCGGAAAATGAACAGTACCTTGCCTGTATCGACGTACTTCTTCTTGAATTCCGGCCACACGTTCTTGTGGAAGTTGGCGCAGTGACCACACGTCATCGATGCGAATTCGATAACGACGACCTTGGCGTCTGCTGGCCCCACGGCGAGGTCGGTGAGGTCGCTCGGTTTCATCAACTCTTCCATGGGAACCTCGGCCGGTCCCTTCTTTTGTTGCGCAAATGCGGAGATCGGATTGAAGCCGATACCTGCGCCAAGAGCTGCAACGCTCAAGCTCAGGAGCAACGCCCTTCGCGAAAGCTGCACATGGCCGGGCTGGGTTTTTGATGCGAACACTTGGCTTGCTCCTATTGGTCTTAGTTGGCGCATGGATCGGCCCCGCCTGGCCGCATTTCCTTGAGCGGTCCGGTAGCACGCGACGACCGCTAGAATAAGGCAAAATCCCGCTGAATGCCAAGTGAATGAGGGCCTTCTAGGCCTTATTTCTCAAGGGTTGACGGGTAGAAGGTGGGCAGCAAAGAACCCTTCCTCAAGCCGCCTGCGTGCCGTCTGTCAGCCAAGACTTTAGGCGCGCAAGTGCGTTACGCAGCTGCTCATCGGCAATATCGGCAAGCTCGGGGGCATCGCTAGGCGTTAAGGTGCGAGGCTTGGCCATCTGTTGGGGGGCGGGGACGCTGGTGCGCTTTGCCAGTGGAGCCTGCACGATGCGTAGCTCGGCAACCGCGCGATAGCCGAAATAGACATTGATGCGTTCCAGGATTTGTTGGGTCTTATACTGAACGTCGAGCGCGCGCGCTGGGTCGACCCGCAGCACGAGCACGGCGCCAGGGCGGCCTTCCGCGCCCGCCTCTGCATCCTCACGGATTGCTACGCCCCGCGGCCACTTGAGCCGCTCAGGCGCGGCGAAGCCGGCCACCTCGGCCCCGACGATCGACGGCCAATCCGTCAGCAAAGATGCGGCTGAGAACCCGTATTTCTCAAACGCCTTGCGTGTCAGCTTAGGCACGTAGGCGCCCACGACGCGCGCGGAAATGCGCCAACGCGACGCTGGCCGTGCGCCCGATGCACTTTGAGTAGAAAATCGACGTGTTGCATCGATGGACATGGGGAGTGGGATCGCGTCGATGGTTTCCAGATAGTCTGACGATGCTTAACATCGATTTATCGATTCGCGGGGTCCTGGAGGCGAAGACGTGACCGCTGTTGCGCGAAAGCAACTACCACTCCGGCCCGCCGGCCAGGACACGGTGGACGCGCTTCTGGCTTGGTACGACGAGGAGCGCCGCGAGTTGCCGTGGCGCGCAATGTCGCGCAAGCCCCCGGATCCCTATAAGCGGGGATCATGCCAATGCCGATGCCAGCCCGGATCGCGGAGCGCAGCGCAATCACGCTATTGGCGCGAAAGGCGGGCTCTCGCGGTCCACGGCCGTCGCGTCCCACTGTCTCGATCCAAGTGATGGCAGACAGATGCTGGG
>JAAERO010000002.1 GCA_024230315.1 Hyphomicrobium sp. | reverse complement strand
GAGCCGGGACGCATCGGATTTTGCTTCACCCGTTGGGTGCACCATTATGACCCCGCATCTATTCGCCTAAGATGCTGATGATAATATCTGAATCGGTAAGTTGGGCCTCTCTCTAACCGACTTATCTGGGCAATGCGGGTTCTATTGTCTCGGATCTTAGGCAAGATCGTTGAAAGGAGCCTCGATGCAGAAAGCCGCCGCAGCTGGCCCAACACTGGACGAATACGTGGCAGGTATCGGCGCAGGCGACCGAGCCATGCTCGCACGCGCCATCACGCTTGTGGAAAGCACCAAGCCAGAGCACGGGGCGCTAGCGCAGCAGCTGTTGCAGGTCCTGCTACCAACGTTGGGCGGCGCGCTGCGCCTTGGCATCACAGGCGTACCCGGCGTCGGCAAATCGACGACCATCGATCAGTTGGGGATAAACTTGGTCGAGGCTGGCCACAAGCTTGCCGTGTTGGCGATCGATCCCACCTCGAAGCGCACCGGCGGCTCTATCCTCGGCGACAAAACGCGCATGAGCCGCCTTGCTCAGTCGCGCAATGCGTTCATTCGTCCTTCGCCGACATCGGGCACACTGGGAGGGGTGACGCGCAAGACGCGCGAAACAATGGCGCTGGTGGAGGCCGCCGGATTCGACGTCATCATCGTGGAGACGGTCGGCGTGGGGCAGTCGGAGGTGACGGTCGCCGACATGGTCGATTTCTTTCTGGTGTTGCTCTTGGCGGGCGGCGGCGACGATTTGCAGGGCATCAAGAAGGGCATCATTGAAATCGCCGACATGATCGCCGTCAACAAAGCCGATGGCGACAACGTCACGCGCGCAGAACGCGCCGCGACCGAGTATCGCGCAGCGTTGCAGATCCTCACGCCACAGTCAGCGACATGGGCGCCGCCGGTGATCACGATTTCCGGTCTGTCGGACTTAGGTCTCGATGCATTGTGGGCAAAGATTTTGGAGCATCGCAAGAAGATGACAGCCTCGGGCGAGTTTGCGACGCGCCGCCAGCGCCAAGCGGTCGAATGGATGCACGAAATGCTCAACGACCGCGTGATGTCTGCTCTCCACTCCAACCCCAAGATTGCCGAACGGATGCCGGCAATTGATGCCGAAGTACGCTCAGAGCGGCTGTTACCAACGCTCGCTGTGGACGAGGTTCTTGCGCTCATCGATATGGACGGTCTTTGAGCTCCTCAGCGCTTGGCCTATCTTTCACCATGCCCGCGCGCCCGACCATCGTGCTGACCGGCTTTGGACCCTTTACCGGAATGGCCCAAAATGCCACCGCGGTTCTGGTGCCGCGAATGGCCGCCGCGGCACGGACGCGTTTTGCCGCGTATGACATCCTCAGCGAAGTTCTTGCGACCGAGTGGCGAGCGGCGCCCGAGACGTTGACGAAGCTTCTCGCCGGTCGCCAAGCGGTGCTTGCGCTGCATTTTGGCGTTTCCGACAACACCGACGGCTTCCAGGTTGAGTTGATTGGGCGCAACGTGCTCGGCAGCCAAAAAGACGCCGCCGGTGAAGCGCCCGCAACTCAGTGCATTGTTGAAGACGGCCCCGCGCTTTTGGCCTCGACGCTGCCTGCCGAATACATTCTGGCCCGGCTCTCTAAACTCAAGCTCCCCTGCCGTGCCTCGATCAATGCCGGGGACTATCTGTGCAACGCGCTGCTCTATCACTCGCTCAACATCGCGCGCGACATGCCCCAACCGTTCGTGGCGGGCTTCGTCCACGTGCCAGCAAGCCTAGTAGGCCACGGGAAAGACTATCGGGGCTCTCACCCTGATTGTCTGCTCGATTGGAAGACCGCCACGAAAGGAGGGTTGGAAATCATCGCCGCGAGTATCGAGATGACCCGGACTGCACGCGAACCGGCGAGAAACGATTAATCGGAACTACGGGAAGATGGGACTAGAGCCTGACCGTTTCACCTGGAAGCACTTGAGCTGTTCCAAGTGAAACGTGAATCAGTCTCTACGCCTTTGATTCAGAGTAAGATCGTTCTTGATGGAATCACTCAGCCTTCGTCCGGGAGGTCTCCAGCAAGAACGTGAATCTTGCTCTAGGATTTCAATCCACCCAAAGCGTCCTCCAATTGCGTCGATGAGCGTATCGTGCCGACCTCGACGCCACGCCATGTCTTGAGCGAACTGCGGTTCATGAGGCCGATCGCTGCGGGATAAACCTTCTCAACAAGCGCCATCGTTGCCCCGGCTGCTGCCCGTTTGGCCCCATCATCTATCTTGAGCGCAAAGCCGAGTCCCAACTCGGCAAACCCGCCGCAATAGACCCCCTCCGCGCCAGTCTTCATGAACACCTGTCCGGGAAGCTCGCCCATGACAACCGTATCGGCACACCCCCTTCCGGCAATCAATTCGGGATGTTCCCAGCAGGCTGCCAGAATGCGCTGCACAGTTACCCACCGGTCCGGTGCAAGCCCTTCGCCGGTAACAAAGCGGGCAAACAGGCGCGCGAGTGCAGAAAGCGGCATCGACCAATTGGGGACCGAGCAGCCATCAAAGCCCAGCACCTCCGGCCCAAGCGCGACGCCTGACATATCGACGAGTACGTTCAACACGCGCTGTTGCACGGGATGGTCGACCTCCCAATAGCCGTCCGTCGGCTCGCCGAGATGAACCGCTGTTGCCAGCATGCCGGCATGCTTGCCCGAGCAGTTGTTATGGAGCTGAGTTGGTTCGCGATGGCTTTCGTGGAGCGCCTTGGAGGCAGCTCCGCCGAGGGGCATGTGCGCCCCGCAACCGAGCGCCTGCTCCTTAAGCCCAATGCGCTCCAGCATAGCAGCCGCCAGCCGCGTGTGACTTTCCGTGCCCGTATGCGAGGCGCACGCAAGCGCAATCTCCTGAGCCCCATAACCGAACCGGTCGGCGGCGCCGGTCTCGATCATTGGCAACGCTTGTAGCGCCTTGATGGAGGAGCGCGGGTAGATGGGTTGCGCGACGTCGCCCAGCTGCAGCGCCATCGTGCCGGACGCGGAGGCAACAGCAATCGCGCCGCGGTGCCAGCTTTCGACAAGCGGCCCGCGCGTGACTTCAATGAGAACAGGATTGGCCATGACCTCGTGCCATCAATGGCAAAGCATATTTGCATTGCAGCATCGGGCCTGATCAGCAAGCGATCAAGGGTAGTGTGGCGTTTCAGCCTCGCTGCCGTCATTTCTCTGGCAAGCCAAAGTCTGGGGCATGAGAAAGCCCCGCCGCGATACGCGAGCGGAGCTCAAATTGAGTTTCAGGGTCCACAGCACATCAAGCGCGGCAATGATGAGCCTAGCCGCCGCACCCTTTCAGCGCCTTTTCGCGTTTCTGAGCGGTCTTGCGCGACGCGTCGAGACCAACGTTCGCACAAAAATTCTGGTGCGTCGCCTTGTCGGTCAACCATTCACTGCCCGTGAAGCCACATTTTTTCTTCATATTACGTTGCTGTTGCGTAAGTGACGTCTTCACGTACCAATCGCAATTGGCTTGGGCTACCGCGGACTGCAGCGCGAGTGCGCCAGCACAAGCAAGCACCGGAAAAACTGCACGCCGCCAAACAGTCGTCATTATCTTCACCTCGCGGTTCTGTTTTGGAGAACCTTAGGGCACCTTGCGCCCGACGATCCCCCATATTCGGTCGGGCTTGGGATGACCCTCCCAATACGACCAGCTTGGTCACAACCCTACGCGTTTCGGAATGAACCCCGTCTGAACACGGCTCACGGCCGGCCTTCAGCCGATTAGGTCCGCAAGCTGCCCCTCACCCACGTCTGCTCCCTTACACTGCAATCGCCGTGCAAGCGAGCATTCTGGACAGAGAATGGGCCATTATAGGGTCGAATCACGCACCCCCGCCCCCTCGGCCACGCGCTTCAGATTGGCCATGTGGCGCTTCACGATGCGGCGCATCATCGGACCGCCGATCAAACTCATCACGCGCGAAAGCCAACTAATAAGCTGCACGTCGCATGCGTAATCGAGACGCGTACCCGTACCCTGCTCGCTTAACCGGCAAGTGACATCGGTCGAGAAATTGCGACCATCGCCCAAGCGCACTCCCAGAAGACGGCGCGGCTCGTAGGCGGTCACCTCGCCGCGGTATATATTAATGCGGCAGCCTTCGCGGATTTTCTGCACAAAGCGGGTGCCGACCGGATCGCCCTCAGGCTTGCCGTCCGGGTACGTCGTCTCGATGACGTCCGGCATCCACAGTTTAAGATTTTCATCCTCATCCAGCAGCGGCCAGACCTTTTCGAGCGGGGCATCGATTTGGACCGTTGTCACAACGCGCATTGTTACTCCCCGTTAAGCATCTGCTCCGCCCACTATAACAAGTGTCCGGCCCTATCCCCTAAGGAACAGCGTGCACCCGCCCCTTCTGCGAAGCTCCCAATAGAAAGCAGGTACACGCCGGCCCCATTAATCAAGGGAGATAACCATGCACGGGCAGATCACCAAGTTCAGCGAGAAAGTTGGCTTCGGCGTTATCGAGGCCGAGGACGGCTCCAAATACCGCTTCGACAAGTCGGCGGTCATGAACCTCAACGGCCGCCTCGTCGGCCACAACGTCGACTTCCTGGTGGCTGCGCGCCGCCCCACAGACATCATTCTTATGACTGGCTCGCCCTGGAACGTCTTCGGCGGCAACGGCGCCTAACCACAAACAACGGGACTTAAGGACATGGCTATGACATGGGATCTGAGCGACGTTCCGGCAGTTGAGGCAAACGACCTCTCCGCCCTCATGCGCACCCTCATTGAGAACGACCGCGGACTTGTGCTGTTTCGCGGGCTCGATGACGAGGATCTCAACGCCGCGCAGGCCGAAGTGCAGCGGCGCTTTCATGGCAAACCGCAGCAGGCCCTTGCCCTTTTCGTACGCTTCCGCCAGTTGGTCGAGGTGTTCGGCGCGCGCCGCCTTAAGAACTTGATGATGGATCGCGGACACGCGCTGATGGCCCCTGCCATCGCCATTGCCGCCTCGTCGCGCCTCAATGCCAACCGCGGGTTTAATCCGCAGCGTTTCGTGTTGTCGTTGCACGACGCGCTCAGCACCAACGTCGTGGCAATCGAGCCCCGCGCCGAGGCCGCCACGCAGGAGGCCGCACAGGCGCTCGCGGCTTGATAGCGGGGGCTTTGACCTTTCCGTTACCGTAGATTGCGAAAAGAGGGCTGATTGGCGAGGCCAAGGCCGTGCGTCTGCACTATGATGCTCGCACCGCCAGCCAAGAAGCCCCGCCCCATGCACTCCCCCTCCCCTCAGGCCACCCTCCCCGCCGTCGGAATTTTCTCCGGACTTGATACCGCAACGCGCGACGCGCTAGCGGGCGAACTCGAGACGCGTTCGCTGAAGCGCGGCGACGTGCTCGTACGCCAGGGTGATACGGCTGATGCGCTCTACATCGTCCTCTCTGGGCGCTTTGCCGTCACGCAGCAGGGCCGGCGCGATCCCATCACCGAGATCGGCCCCGACCAGCCCATCGGCGAGATTGCGTTTCTGCTCGGCGGCCCGCGCACTGCCACCGTGACGGCCATGCGCGATAGTCTGGTCTTAGGGCTTGGGCGCACAGAGTTCGATGAACTTTCGGCAAAATACCCGGCCATTTGGCGAACTCTAACGAGCACACTGGCCGAGCGCCTGACAGCGACGACCGCCTTCGAGCCGGCCGCGCCTGATCCGCGCCCGCGCACTATCACGGTCATACGCGCCGGACGCGCACCGTTACCCGAACGCTTCATCGCGCAGTTGAATTCTGTCTTCGCCGCCCAAGCCAAAACGCTTGTGCTTGACGCCGCAAAAGCCAAAAAGCTCCTGTCCAAGGGCGTAGAACTCGACAGCGCCGAAGCGACGCAAGCGCTCAATGCGCTCGAAAGCGACTATGACTACGTCATCTTTATTGCCGACCCGGAAATGACACCCTGGTCGCAGAAAGCGATCCGCCACGCCGATCTGTTGCTCGCAGTCGGCACCCATGCCTCCGATCCCACACCCAACGCGTTGGAGAAACTCGCCTCCGAATTTTTGGATGGCGACGCACGCCGCCTCGTCCTGCTGCACGCGCGCCGCAACGACATTGCCGGCACGGCGCGCTGGCTGCACGGACGCGACGTCGCAATGCACCATCATGTGGCGCTCGATACGCCCAAGGACGTCGAGCGTCTGTTCCGCTTCATCAACGGGACCGCACTCGGTCTCATTGCTTGCGGTGGCGGCGCGTTGTGCGCAGCTCACGTCGGCCTCTACAAAGCGCTGATCGAGTCAGGGCTTGAGTTCGACATGATGGGTGGCACGTCGGCCGGCGCAGCGATGGTCGGCGCCTTCGCCATGGGCAAGCATCCCGACGATGTCGATCGCGGCACGCACGACATCTTTATCACAAACCGCGCAATGCAGCGCTACACTTGGCCGCGCTACAGCCTGCTGGATCATCGCCACTACGATCAGAGTTTGGGGCACTATTTCGCCGGCATCAACATTGAGGACTTGTGGCTCCCCTACTTCGCGGTCTCCACCAACCTTTCGAGCAACAAGCTGCACCAGCACCGCAGCGGGGACCTGTTTTCCGCCATCAGAGCCTCGGGCTCAATCCCGGTTTTGCTGCCGCCGGTCTATACGGCTGAGGGCGAAATGCTCGTCGATGGCTGTCTTCTTGACAACGTGCCGGTACGTTCCATGCAGGAGCTGAAAAGCGGACCGAACGTCGTCGTCAATTTCCACATGCCCGAGCTAGAGCGCTTTGATGTCGACTATGAGAGCCTGCCTTCGCGCGCGGAGCTGGTCCGGATGAGTCTGACGCCCATGGGGCGCAGAAAGCTGCCGACTGCACCCAGCTTAACGACCGTGCTCATGCGCAGCTTGATGGCCAACCGCCATGACTTCAATCGTCAGATGAAACCGGGTGACCTGCTTATGGTGCCCCCCATCCCGGCAAAGATGGGCATCCTCGACTGGCACCGGCACGCAGAACTTATGGTCGATACTTATCGCTGGGGCGTGGCCGAGGTCGCCCGGCTCAAAGCCGAGGGGCACCCAATCGTCACGGGCGCGAAACCCCCGCCAGCGTGATTCTTATTTGGCAGCTAATGCTGAATGCTATTGGAAAACCCGTTGATGAGAACGACGCCGACCACAATCAGACCAATGCCGATTAACGCCGGCGCATCTAAGCCCGCATTGCCCAGATAAGTCGGTTAGAGAGAGGCCCAACTTACCGATTCAGATATTATCATCAGCATCTTAGGCGAATAGATGCGGGGTCATAATGGTGCACCCAACGGGTGAAGCAAAATCCGATGCGTCCCG
>JAAERO010000001.1 GCA_024230315.1 Hyphomicrobium sp. | reverse complement strand
TCGTTTCAGCGACGACGTCAAACCGTCGATCAAAATCATCCCCAGACATACCCACTACTCATTCTCCCAACGCGAAAACCACGCTTAAGAAGAACTACGTCTTAGTCATCCCGCAAGGCGGTCTTCACCGGATGCGTACGAAACAGCCGCGCCAAGCACGCAGATAAATGCCGTGCGCACGCCGATCCGGCGTCTCAGCCTTGGTGTAGGATCGTTCTTGCCGGAGACGCCCGGTCTTGGTGAGCAATTCCATCAAGAACGATCAGGCTCTAGAATTTGACGGCAAGACGCACGCCGCCCGTGTGGGCGCGATCTTGTACGCGTCCAGGCTGCCATGGCAGCGCGGCCATTATTCGATTTTGTGATCAAGGCGCGCCACCTCAGCCCTGGGGCGGATTCTCGACGACCCGTCGAAAAGGTTGCTTGCGCTCCTGTGGGTTTGCGCACACGCCCTGCCCTGCCGTCGAGACAGCCAAGCACGAGCGCACTGCAAGACTCGGCAATCGAATATAGACGGCGGCGCAATACTGGGCCAGTGGAGCGGCGGCTTATTGCAGCTGCGTGGCGGTTTAAAAGCCGGCCACTGGCTAGGCTGAGCTTTTCCGAATCGGGAGGGGTTAGCGGGGATGTATACCGTGGAGACGTATGCGGCGGTTCGTCATTTTGTATTGATTGAGGGCCGTTCCATGCGGGAAGCCGCTCGTGTTTTCGGGGTGAGCCGGGACACGATCGACAAGATGTGCCGGTTTTCGGAACCACCGGGCTATCAGCGCAAGAAGCCGCCGGCCAAGCCGAAGCTCGATCCCTTCGTTCCGGTCGTCGATGCGA